>JAPLFM010000046.1 GCA_026390675.1 Candidatus Kapaibacterium sp.
ATTTTAGTTTAAAAATAAATAAAGAAGCGGAATCAATTTATTTAGAAGAATTTCAATATGCAATTTTCTATATGCTAATTCCTACTCTATTAATAATATTTTTTGCATTCATATTTTCTAGATCTATTGTCAAACCTTTAATGCAAATTAAAAATAATATTGTTTCAATATCAAATGGTAAAACAGACGATGAACTATTATTTCTCAATCTTAATAATGAAGTAGGGGAAATTTCTAGAGGATTAGAGTTAATACAAGAAGTATATGGGAAAATGCTTACTCAAGATTGGTTAAGTTCGAATTTAGGAAATATTAACTCTAAACTACAAGAATCAAAATCACTTAATCAATTAGGACAAATATTTCTTTCGAATTTATGCCCAATTATTAATGTAAATTGTGCTAATTTTTATTCAGTTGATTATAACTTATTTGAGATTACTTTATTAAATAGTTATGGAATAGTAAATGATGTGGAACAATTACAAAAGTATAAAATTGGAGAAGGAATAATTGGTCAATGTGTTTTTGAAAAAAAACCTATTGTAGTTTCAAATTTACCTGAAAAACATTTAAGAATCAAAACTGGTTTTGGAGATGTTTTCCCAAATAATATTTATCAATTTCCAATTATTCATATTGATGAAGTTATTGGAGTATTAGAACTTGCATCTTTTTATGAACTCAATAATCAAAGTTTTGATTTAATTAATCAATTGTTACCGCTAACTTCTTTAACAATGGAGATTTTAAATAGAATCGATGCAACCGAGCAAATGTTAAATTCAATTCAAGAACAAACGATGATTGTTCAACAACAATCGATAGAGATGGAAGCTCAAAGAGATGAATTATATGAAACAGAACAATGGTATAGTGGAATTATAGAATCTTCACCCGAAGGTTTAATGGTGGTAAACGTTAATGGAATTATTATTTTGTGTAATCCAAGAGTAGAAGCTATATTTGGATATGAACCATCTGAATTAATTGGAGTAAATGTAGATAACCTTGTTCCAATTAGTTCTAGAGGCAATCATCATATTAAACGTGATGGCTTAGTAAAAAGCCAAGGTTCGAGGTCTATGGGAAGTAATCTTGATATTAAAGGAGTTCGAAAAGATGGTACTGAATTCCCGGCTGAAGTATCAATTAGTGTTCTTCCAAATGTTGGAGGCAGAGGTACTTGTGTATGCACTTCAGTTAGAGATATTACAGAAAGAAAGAAAATAGAACAAAAAATTATTGATGAAGGAAATCGACTAAAAAACATACTTGATACTAGTCCAATAAGTATAGGTTTCATTGCAAATCGTGTAATAAGATTTGCCAATCCTTTATTTACTGAAAAATTTGCAGTAAATATAGGAGATGTAGCCCCATCAATATTTGTAAATCCAGAAGTTAGAGACGAAATATATTCTAGCTTAAAAGAAGGGGTTGTTCAGCATAAAGAAGTGCAAATGTATGATAAAGATCAGCAAATTAGAGATATGTATGTAAGTTATTTACCAATGGAATATTTAGGAGAGAATGGACTACTTGCTTGGATAATGGATATTACAGAAAGAAAGAAAAATGAAGATGAAATAAATGAAAATCGTTCTATAATGACAGCTTTAATAAATTCTATTCCGGATTTAATTTTTTATAAAAATCTTGATGGTGTTTATCTTGGGTGTAACAAAACCTTTGCAGAATTTGTAGGTTATCAAATTCAAGAAATAGTTGGTAGAACAGACTATGATTTATTTCCAAGTGAAATAGCACAACATTTCAAAGATAAAGACAATGAAATGATTTCAACCTTACGGTCAAAAGTAAATGAAGAATGGGTAGATTATCCAGGTGGAAGGCAAGAATTACTTGAAACACTAAAATCTCCTATTTGGGACAATGCGAATCAAGTTATTGGATTATTAGGTATTAGTAGAAACATAACGGAAAGAAAAAAGAACGAAGATGAGAAAGCAAAGATAAATAAATTATCCGATAATGCATTAGAACTTACAAAATCTGGATTTTGGGAGATAGATTTATTAGATCAAGAATGGTACACATCTTCCGAACGCGCAGCTAGGTTATTTGGAGATCCTCCTTCTGAAGGACATAGATACAAATTATTTGAGCATTGGGCAGAATGTGTAAAAGCAGGTGATGCTGAAGCTGCAGAAAAAACGTTTAAAATTTATGGCGATGCAATGGCTGGAGTAATACCACGATACGACGCTGTTTATGCTTATAAACGTCCTATAGATGGAGAAATTATTTGGATACATGCTGTTGGAGAAGTAGTAAGAGATGAAAATGGTAAAGCTATTAAAATGCTTGGAGTAACTCAAGATATTACTGAAGCTAAGTTAAATGAAGATAAAGTTCAAGAAAATGCTGAAAGACTTGATATGGCATTGAAAGGTGGCAACCTTGGACTTTGGGATTGGCAAGCAGACCCTGATGTATTAGTTACTAATGAAATTTGGTCTGAAATGTTGGGTTATTCAAAAGAGGAATTAGATGAATCTTATGGGAATACAGCTGCAAGATGGGCAAATATGGTGTGGCCTGAAGACATGGAATATGCTGTAAAACAATTTGTTAGTTATGTCAACAATGAAATTCCTGAACATCGTTTAGTAATTCGTATGAAGACTAAATCTGGTGAACCGAAATGGGTTCTTGCTGTTGGTGAGGCAGTAGAAAGGGATAAAGATGGTAAAGTATGTAGAATGGTTGGAATTCATCAGGATGTTACTGAACAAAAATTGGCAGAACAAAAATTAGCTCTAGAAATGGAAAATTCTGAGAAGATTGTTTCAACTTCTCCAATTCCTATGGCAGTTACTGAGCCAGGTACAGGGAAAATACTTAGAGTAAATCAAGCAATGTGTCTTTATAACAATATTACTGAAGAGGAAATGCTAATAAGAAATGCTGCTGAAATTTATGTTAATCCAGAAATCGATAGAATAAATATTTATGAAATCCTAAAAAGTGAGGGAAAAGTTGTAAATTATTCTCTTTCGGCTTATAAAATTGGTTCAATGGAAGTTAGAGATGTTTTACTTTCGCTTAACCCAATTACTTTCGATGACAAAAATGCATTGATTATTTCACTACTTGATATTACTCACTTAAAAGAAATTCAAAAAGAACTTGCTCAAGCAAAAGAAATTGCAGAAGCTGCAACTGCAGTCAAATCATCATTCCTTGCAAATATGAGCCATGAAATTAGGACACCAATGAATGCGATTATTGGTTTATCGCATTTAGCTTTAAAAACAGATTTAGATAATAAACAATTGGATTATTTAACAAAAATTGAAAGGTCTTCTAAAGCACTATTAGGAATTATAAATGACATCTTAGACTTTTCGAAAATTGAAGCTGGTAAATTATCAATAGAAAACATTGATTTTGATTTAGACCAAGTTTTCGATACTTTATCAAATGTAATTACATTTAAAGCACAAGAAAAAGGTATTGAGGTAGTATTCTCAATATCATCAGAAGTTCCTTTAAATCTAATTGGTGACCCATTAAGATTAGGACAGATATTAACTAATTTGTGCAGTAATTCAGTTAAATTTACAGAAACAGGTGAAATAGTAATTTCTGTTCGCTTACTTGAAAGGACTGAAGCTAAGTATAATATTGAATTTAGAGTACAAGATACTGGTATTGGAATGAGCCCAGAACAATGTTTGAAGATGTTTAAAGAGTTTAGTCAAGCTGATGAATCAACTACTAGAAAATATGGTGGAACAGGGCTAGGATTGGCAATATCAAAGAAACTTGTAAATATGATGGGTGGTGATATTAGAGTTGAGTCTGAATTAGGTTTAGGAAGTCAATTTATTTTCAATTGTGAGTTCGGTATATCAGATCACCAAAGAGTGAGAGATTTCTTACCTGCAATTGATTTGCGTGGTATGAAAGTATTAGTTTGCGATGATAGTAATACTTCACTTGATATTTTAACACAAGCTTTGGAATCGTTCACTTTTAAAGTTACAACTACAAACAGAGCTAAAGATGCCATTAAACTTTTAGAAGAAAACAAAGATGAACCTTATGAACTAATCCTAATGGATTGGAATATGCCTGAAATGGATGGGTTGAAAGCATCAGAAATTATTAAAAACGATAAAAATATTTCTAAAATACCAATGATAATAATGGTTACTGCTTATGGCAGAGAAGAACTAATGCATAAAGCTGAAGAAATTAAACTTGATGGATTTTTAGTTAAGCCTGTTAATTACTCCTTGCTTTTTGATACTATAATGCAGGTCTTTGGAAAAGAAGTAAAACGTGAATCTAAAAATACTCAAAAATCTGATTTATACTTAGATTATTTGATGAAATTAAAAGGCTCAAGAATATTATTAACTGAAGATAATGAAATTAATCAACAAGTTGCTACTGAACTATTAGAATCCGTTGGCTTTATAGTTGAAATTGCAAGTAATGGACAAATCGCCATAGACAAAGTAAGTAATTCTGGAATACCTTCTAAGTATGATATTGTTTTAATGGATTTGCAAATGCCAATACTTGATGGTTATAATGCAACAATTGGAATTAGAAAAATGCAAGAATATAATTCATTGCCAATAGTTGCTATGACTGCAGATGCTATGTCAGGTGTAAGAGAAAAATGTATTGAAATTGGAATGATGGATTTTGTAACAAAACCTATATCTCCAGAAGAAGTTTTCAAGGCTTTGATAAAATGGATTAAACCAAAAACTAAATTTGTTGGAAAAACTGAAAAGATTGTTTCTAATTCTATTGTAAAAGAAGTTGAAATTCCATTATTAAATGGTATAAATATAAAAGAAGGATTAAGTAGAGTAGCAGGAAACAAAAAGCTACTTTTGAAAATAATTAAATCTTTTTATGAAAGTAATCTCAATTTTTCAGAAGAATTAATTAAAGAATTCGAATCCGGAGATAAAGAATCATACATCAGATTGTTACATACAATCAAAGGTGTTTCAGGAAATATTGGTGCATCTGAATTGCACAAAGCTTCTACAGAATTTGAAAAGGAATTAATTGAAGATAAAGTTATTGATATATACTCTAGGTTGGTTCAATTTGAAGAAGTATTATTGCCATTACTTGCAGAAATAAAAGGCAACTTAATTGATGTTGAAGAAACTGAAAACCAAGTTACGAACCAGTCAATAGATATAGATAAAATAAAGAAATTATTAAGTGAATTAATTGAGCTGTTAAAGAATGATGATTTTGAAGCTAGTTCGAAATTGGATGAAATAACTTCTATATCTGGTAATTTTTCGAAGTTGGAATTCATCAAAATCAAGAAGGCAGTTGAGGATTATGAATCTGAAAAGGCATTAATATTAGCTAATAACTTAATTGAGAATATAGGATAATATGGAAACATCACTTAATGAAAGAAGAATATTGATAGTAGATGATACCAAAGAAAACATTGATGTTTTAGGTGGTTTGCTTTCAAATTATAAAAGAAGTGTAGCACTTAATGGAATGAAAGCATTACAAATAGCAAAAGAAAACAAACCAGATTTGATTCTTCTGGATATTATGATGCCTGAAATGGATGGATTTGAAGTTTGTGAAAGATTAAAAGCAGATCCAGATACTAGAGACATACCTGTTATATTTATTACGGCTAAAAATGAAGTTGCTGATGAAGTAAGAGGATTAGAGTTGGGAGCAGTTGATTTTATTTCAAAGCCTATAAGCCCCCCAATTGTTGTATCAAGAGTTAAAAATCATTTAGAACTAAAAATTTCAAGAGAAAATTTAGAATTAAAAAATATTGAGTTAATTAAAACTTTTGAAGAATTAAAAAACACACAAAATCAACTTATTCATTCTGAAAAAATGTCTGCATTAGGTCAGTTAGTAGCAGGAATTGCACATGAAATAAATACTCCACTTGGAGCAATAAATTCATCAAATAAGGCAATTTCAAAAGAAATGTTAGCAATTCTACCAGAACTATCAAAGTTTGGAAAAATACTAACTGAAGATATTGAAGCAATGTTTAAAATGCTAATGGAAAGAGCTTTTGGAAAACATCTTTCTATAACATCAAGAGAAGAAAGACAATTTAGAAGAGATATTACTTCGCTATTAGAACAAAATGGCGTTTCAAACTCTGACTCGAAAGCTGAATTATTAGTAGAATTGGGTGTTTATGAAAATGTAGAACCTTTTTTCCCTCTTATGAAGAAAGAAAGTTCTATGGAAGTTTTGAAGGCAGCTCAGAACTTAACTAGTATTAAATCAAGTAATGATATTATTACAATTGCTGTAGAGAAAGTCGCTAAAATTGTATTTTCACTTAAAAACTTTACTAGATTTGATGCTGAAGGTAAAAAAGTTGATTCTGATATACAAGAAAGTATTGATACTACTTTAACTATTTACAATAGTCAGATAAAACAAGGAGTTGAGATAATTAAAGAATTTAATATCAATAGACAAATTCAATTTATTCCGGATCAGATAAACCAAGTATGGACAAATTTAATTCATAATTCACTACATGCAATGGAAGGGAAAGGGACTATATCTATTAAAACTAACTTAGAAGATAAGAACGCAGTTATTTCATTTACTGATACTGGAAAAGGTATGACTAATGAAGTAAAAGCAAAAATCTTTGATGCTTTTTTTACTACAAAACCACAAGGTGAGGGTACTGGACTAGGTTTAGATATAGTAAAGAAAATTATTAAAAATCATGATGGAAGAATTGAAGTTGAAAGTGAAGTAGGAGTTGGTACAACTTTTACAGTTTATTTACCTTTAGTTGATTAATAAAGATGAAAAGACCAATAATAATTTGTGTGGACGATGAGAAAATTGTTCTCGATAGCTTAAAAAAAGAATTGAATGTTGCTTTTAAAGATATGCTTGAAGTAGAAATTGCAGAAAGTGCAGCAGAGGCTTTGGAGCTAATTTCAGATTTATTAAAACAGGGTTATGAAATACCTATTATTATTAGTGATTGGCTTATGCCTGAGATGAAAGGTGATGAACTATTAATTAAAATACATGGCATTTTACCTGAAACTAAAAAAATTATGTTAACTGGTCAAGCTACTACCGAAGGTGTAGGAAATGCTGTGAATAATGCAAAATTGTATAGATATATTGCTAAACCATGGCAGCAAGAAGACTTAGACTTAACTGTAACTGAAGCTTTTAAAATTTATTATAAAGATAAAAAAATCCAATCTCAACAAGTTGAATTAGTTAAACTAAATGAATCTTTGGAAAACAAAGTAAAAGAAAGAACAAAAGAGTTAGAATTCCAAAAAGAACAAATTCAAGTACTTTTAAATAAAACATTAGAAGGTTTTGTATCAACTTTAATAAATGTAGTTTCAAGCTCAAATATCGAAGTATTTTCAAGATCAATTCGAGCTAAAGAAATTGCTAAAAGAATTATATTTAACATTGAAATTGAAGATGCATGGGAATTCGAAATTGCTTCATTGCTTTGTCAAATTGGTTGCTTAGACACAAATCATAAAGTTGTTGAAAAATATTTAAGAAATGAGCATTTAGATTCTAAAGAAATGATTGTATTTTTAAAACATCCAATTAAAACTTATAGCTTGATTTCAAGAATACCTCATTTTGGAAATGTATCAAAAGGTATTTTAAATATATATGAAGATGCAAAACTATCTAAATTTAGTTTTAAAGACGCTCCTCAAGAAATTAAAATTGCTAAAATATTAAGATTTTGCTTAGATTTTGATAAATTTAGAAATATTGGGAATGGTGATAATGAAATTTTAGCACTTTTTCTAGAAAATTTAGAAGTTTATGATATTGTATTGATAAATGCAATAAAAGCAAATAATTCATATAAATATGGAGAAGTAACTGATAATAAAATAATTGCTATTCAGATTAAAAACTTAAAAGTAGGAATGAAACTTTCAGCAAATATTAAAAGTTTGGATGGCAAAGTTTTAATAAATTCCGAAGAAGAACTAACCCAGAATTCAATAATGAATTTGGTACAAACTAAAAAAAGAGCTGGGGTAGAAGAACCAATTTTTGTATATAATCAAAACTTATAATTTATGACAAAACCTTATATAATATGTGTAGATGATGAAAAAATTATATTAGATAGTTTGAAATTAGAGCTAAAAGGTACATTTGGCAATGATTATAATATTGAAGTTGCTGAAAGTGGTGAGGAGGCAATTGAAATAATAGATGAAATACTAAAAAAGAATGAGGAATTATATTTAGTAATTTCAGATTATATTATGCCTGAAATGAAAGGTGACGAACTACTTGAAACAGTTCATTTTAAATGTCCTGAAGCTTTTTGTATAATGCTCACAGGTCAGGCTACTATTGAAGGTGTAACTAATGCTATAAATAAAGCAAAACTATATAGATATTTATCAAAACCTTGGGAACAGCAAGATTTTATTTTAACTATCAATGAAGCACTTAAAAGTTATGCAAGATTAAAACAAATTGAAGAACAAAATGAAGAAATTAGAAAACAAAATACTGAAATTAAAGAAATCAATACTAATCTTGACAAATTAGTAAAAATAAGAACGCATGAATTAGAAGAAAAAATTGAAGAATTAGTTGAAGTAAAAATTAGTAAATTTGCTTTTACAATTCTTTTTATAGTAGCATTAGTAATGTTTTTATTAGTAGATGCTATCATTGAACCGCTTTTACAAAATATGCTTCATAATTTCTTTGTAATTTTGGTTATAAAAGCTATAATTGCATTTTTGATTAAACCAGTTGAAAGTTTTTTTGAAAGGTATTTGATTACCCAAGCAAGAAAGAAAAATATAAAAATAAAGGAAAATTAAAATGGCTAAAAAAGTTGTCATTTGTGTAGATGATGAGAAAATTGTCTTAGATAGTTTAAAAAAAGAAATAATAAATTCTATTGGTAACGGTTTTATAATTGAAGTTGCAGAAAGTGGTGAAGAAGCACTGGAATTATATGAAGAATTAACAAGTGATAAGATTGAAGTTTGCTTGATTATATCAGACTATATTATGCCTGAAATGAAAGGGGATGAATTACTTAGAAGAGTAAGACAACTGAATAATGATATTTATACGATTATGTTAACTGGTCAAGCAACAATACAAGGTGTAGTTAATGCAATTAATAATGCTGGCTTGTATAGATATATGAGCAAACCATGGGAAGCAAATGATTTGTCTCTTACTATTCAAGAAGCCTTAAAATCGTATGAAAAAGACATAGAACTTGAAAAAAGAAGAATCGCACTTGAAGAAGCAAATGCCAATCTTTTAAAACTTGAAAGTGCCAAAACATATTTCTTAGGCTTATTATCTCATGAGCTCAAAACTCCTTTGATTGGTATAAATGGTAATGCTAAAATGATAGCAGAAGTAACTGATGACCCAGATATTAAAGAATGTGCTCTAGATATTCTTTCTTCTGAAGCAAGATTAAGAAAATTTGCAGATTTATCACTTTTAATTACTAGAATTCAAACTGATAAATATGAATCAACATTTTATGAAGAAAAAATTAGTGATATAATTGATGGACTTGTATTTAATGTTAAAGATAAATTGATTGAAAAGAATTTAACTATTATTAAGGAAATGGATGAAGTTGATTTGGTTTTCAATATGGATGTAAGTTTGATTTCCAAAGTTTTTGAAATGATTATGGAAAATGCTATCAAATTTTCTAATTCAGACAGTATTATCAAACTAACATTGAATTTGGAAAAGGATAGGTTAGTAGCTAGAATAATAGATAATGGAATTGGTTTCTCTAATAGTTCGATTGAAAATACATTTAAGTTTTTTGTTTCATCTGATGATTTGATGTCACATTCTGAAGGAACAGGTCTAAGCTTAGCAGCAGCAAAAGTAATTATGGAGTTCCATCATTTTGATATTGAAGCAAAAAATGGTGAAAAGGGTGGTGCTATTATTGAGTTGATATTTGAGAAATAGAAATTATTATCAATGACAAATTTGTAATTTGTTTACTTTGAAATTTCTTATGAGAAAAAAATTGCTCTAAACATTTTGATTATTTAGAGCAATTCAATTTCATTTTTAATATCTCAAATCATTTCTTTAGCTTTTCCCAAAACCTCAATGTCAATTACTTCAAAAATTACTTTGGCTTCTTTTGGTGGAATATTTTCATTTCCCAAAGCAATTCTATTATAAACTGTTTGCCTACGTTTTTTAATTAGCTTAGAATAATCTACTATTGAAATACCACTAACATTCAAAATGCTTCTCAATAAATTCTCTGATATTATAGGAACTTTTGATAAATCTTTATTTTTTTTCATTTTATTTCTTCTTCAAAATTATTTAATTAATATTAAGTTATTAGTTATACTTGTTATTTTGGATAACTCAATCATCAATATTATTTCTCTTATTTTATAACTGAATACTTACAGAACTAATAATTTAATAATTACTCTTGTTAAAAACGTAATTTTTAGTAATTTTCAGTATATTTTAGTAAAGATTCGTAAAAAACCGTTCATATTAGTATTTAAAAATGCATATTAATTGAATTTCTTTCATATAATTTCATTTTTATTTATATTTTCTCATTTTAAGTCTTATAATTTCATTTTTATTCATAATATTTCATTTTAAATCTTATAATTTCATTTCTATTGGCTTTTATTAGTTTAAAATATAACTATTTATTACAAATAATAACTTGTTATAAGACAATTTTTCCAAATAATCTATACTACTGTGAATATTCGTTTTTGATTTAGCATCATCATAATTAATTTACTAGGTGTTGGAGCTATATTCTCATTTTTTTCTCTAAAGTAAATGAGTTTGAAATAAATTCTCTTTAAAATTGTAATTCTTGACTTCCAGATCATATCTATTTCTACTTTAAAGTTTTAGACTACAATTGAAGCCTAAGTTAAACTTATAACTTGTTTTCCATATACTTATATCAATATTCTTTTCAGTACCTTAGAAGTAATAAAAAACTTTGTCATTTTTGTGGTGAACTTTTCTTTACAAATTATCTGAAATATCTAATTTGTATAAGATAAGAATTAGATTAGAATAAGATTAGAATTTTGATTTGATTCTATTTTGAAACAAATGATATGTATTCTTACAAATTCCATTGAATTTAACTGAACTTAGAAAAATCAAATCAAAAAAGTGTCCGAATAGTGTCCGAAATCCAGAAACTAAAAATGCCTAACTTCTTATATATCAAGAAATTAGGCATTTAATTGTGTGATCCCAAGGGGATTTGAACCCCTATTACCGCCGTGAAAGGGCGGTGTCCTAACCATTAGACGATGGGACCGACTTCTAAAAAAATTAGATTACAAAATTAAGTATAATTTCTGTAAATTGCAAGAAAAAAATGATGATGTTTATGAAAACTATACTTTTAAATGAAATTAGTCTAAATTCTGATAAAATTACTTTGTTGGTTTTAGATCATGCTTATCTTGAAGAAATAATGAGTTACTGTAATGATAACAAGGAGTTCCATCATCTTGCATTACCAACTTTACCAATCAATTATTACACTTCTGAATTTCAATCTGAAAAGTTGTGGATTGAATATGATAAAATGATAAAAAATGAAGCAATTAGATTTTATATTTTTGAAAAAAGTGATTTGAATTTTAGCAATATTGTTGGGGACATTGCTGTCTTTAATATTTCTGATATAGAAAAATCTGAATGTGAAATTGGATTTAAACTTAATAAGTCCTATTCAAAACAAGATATTATGTCTGAAGCACTTAAATTGGTTTTAAACTTTATCAAAGAAGATCTAAATCTAAAAATAGTTAATGCTTATTGTTTGCCTCATAATAGTGTTGCAATTAATTTATTGGAAAAACTCTCATTTAATAAAGAAAGATTAGTTCAAAATTTTATGAGTCACGAAAGTGTACTTAAAGATTATGTTAAAATGGTGTTAATCAACAAAGAAAATTATGAATAAAGAAAACAAAATAGTTGTAATAGGTATCACTGGAAGTATTGGAAGTGGTAAATCAACTGTATCTAATATTATTTCTAAAAAAGGATTTAATGTTATTTCATCAGATGAAAATGCTAAAACTTTGATGAATAATGATTCAAACTTAAAGAATAATTTAATTAAAGAATTCGGAAATAATTTTTATAATTCAGATGGGACTGTTAATTCAAGTTTAGTTTCTGAAATTGTTTTCGGTGATTCAAGCGAAAGTAAATCTAAATTAGAAAAGCTCAACAAATTAGTTCATCCATTAGTTATTGAAAAAATGGTTGATGAAATTGAAACACTAATGAATAATGATGTTAAAGTTGTTTTTGTAGAAAGTGCATTAATGTTCGAAACAGGTCTTTTTGAAGGATTTGATTATGTAATTACTGTCAATACAAATAAAGATATATTAATAAACAGAGTAATGCAACGAAGTAATTTATCAAAAGAACAAGTAGAATCAAGACTAAAAAGTCAAATGAGTTCAGAAGAAAAGAAAAAATATGCAGATTTTGTAATAGAAAATTCTGGATCTATTGAAAGTTTAGAACAATCAGTGAATTTTCTATTACCAATCCTTACTAATCTCCCACCAAAAGAGTTTGATGAAGAAGAAAACGAAGATTAAATCTACTAAAAATTAAAATTATTTTAAAGCTTTTTCAATATCTGATGCAATTGATTCAGGTTTAGTATTAGACGCGTACCTATCAATTACTTTCCCATCTTTACTAATTAAAAATTTCGTAAAATTCCATTTGATTTCATCTCCAATGAACCCTTTGCCATTTTTTTTCAAATAAGCATAAAGTGGATTTGTATTTGATCCATTTACTTCAATTTTACCGAATATTGGGAATGTAGTCTTATAGTTAATATCACAGAATGATTTAATTTCTGCATTAGATCCTGGCTCTTGGCCACCAAATTGATTACAAGGAAATGCTAAAACTTCAAATCCCATTTTATTATACTTAGTATAAATTTCTTGAAGTCCTTTATATTGAGGTGTAAATCCACATTGGCTTGCAACATTTACAATCAGTACTACTTTCCCTTTGTAATCAGAAAGTGATACTTCCCTACCATCAATATTTTTAACTTTAAAATCATAAACCGACATCTTAGAATCCTCATTTTTTGAATTAGATACATTATTAAATAACAACAAAAAGACTACTGCAAAAAGCAAAGACAAAGTAGAATATTTCATTTTTAATTTTCCAAATAAAAGTTTAAGTATCTATTCATAGTCGAATTAAAAACAAAATTGTTATTAAAAAATACAAATTAAATTTTATTTATTGATAATTATTGAGTTTTAGTACTTATTTTTAGCACTAAAAGACAAAAAATAAAACATTTTTTGTTTATTGCTACATTTATAGTTATTTTTATAATTATAAATTAATATTATCATTAATTATTGAGAAAAAATTATGAAAAAACTAATACTATTTCTTTTGTTATTTTCATTTGCTTTAAATCTAAATTCACAAACAACTCGTGAATATTCTATGATGCTTGAAGCTAAAGTTGAAAGTAAGCCAAGCCCTAAAATAACTATTATGTGGAACAAAAACCCTAAAGCTAGTAGGTATGAAGTTTGGAGAACTGAATCAGCAATAACTAAAACTACGTTTTTAGGAACAATTGATACTAGTAAATTAGAATATGTAGATAATGATATAAAAGCTGGAAGCATTTACGAATATAATGTTAGAGCTATCACTAAATATCCTGGCAAAAGTCCAGCACTTGAAGTATCAGCTATAGGATATATTACTAGCAGTGTTGGATCGGAACCTACTTACAATTCTGGGAAAGTATTACTTTTAATAGATAAAACTATGAAAGAATCTTTAAAAAATGAAATCGCTAGACTTATTCAAGATATGAAAAATGAAGGTATGACTGTAATTGAAAAATATGTACCTAGAAGCGAAAAGTTCAATAAAGATTCGGTTACTTTCGTTAAAAACATTGTACTAGCTGAATACGCAAAAGATGAAATAAATCTATCAACAATTTTTATTTTGGGTAGAGTACCTGTTCCCTATTCTGGAGATTTGAATCCTGATGCTCACCCAGATCATAAAGGAGCTTGGCCTTGCGATATGTACTACGGTTCAATGGATGAAAGCAGATGGCAAGATTGGCAAGTAACAAGTTCAGGTACTTCTAGAGATGAGAATAAAAATGTTTCTGGTGATGGTAAATTTGATTTAACTACTCTTCCAAATGATATGAACATTCAGTTACAAGTTGGAAGGGTGGATATGTTTAATATGCCTGCATTTAAAGATTCTGAAACTGAACTTTTGAGAAAATATTTAGATAAAGATCACAAATATAGAATAGGCGAAACTAAACCTAAAAAGCAAGCTTTAATTTCTGATAATTTTGGAGTACTTGGTGATTATGAAGCATTTGCTTCTTCAGGTTGGAGAGGATTTCCACTTTTGGTTGGTAAAGATAATGTTACTACTGGTACTTGGTTTGACAAACTTGGAACTGATAGTTATCTTGCAGCTTATGGTTGTGGTGGTGGCTCATATAGCAGTTGTTCAGGATTAGGAACTACAACTGATTTTACTACCAAGCCTGTAAACGCAGTTTTTATTTTAATGTTTGGTTCGTATTTTGGAGATTGGGATAGCCAAAACAATATTCTAAGGGCTCCGCTTGCCTCACAACCAAATGCCTTAACTTGTGCTTGGGATGGCAGACCAAATTGGTTTATGAATGATTTTGCTTTTGGTGAAACAATTGGTTATGAAGCAAACAAAGCTATGAATAATGATGGCTCTTCTTATGCTTATGTATTATTAAGACAGTTCCAAGGTACTGATTATACTCAAGGTGGTTCAGGTCCTGGTGCTGTAAATAATGGTATGAATAGAAAAGTTCATATTGCACTTATGGGCGACCCAACTTTAAGGTTAAATGAATTTAGCAATGTAATTGTTCCAACCAATTTGAGTATTTTCCAAAAAGGGTATAAAAGTATTGAGCTTAATTGGAGCTGTTTAAGTGGCGATGTTGATTATGAGTTTGATATTTATAGGAAAACAGATCCTAATTCAGTTTTTGTGAAAATTAATTCTAAACCAGTTATTACGAAGACATATATTGATAATTTTAATTTTGCTGGCGATGTTCAGTATATGGTTAGGACAAGAGAATTACAATTAAGTCCATCTGGTTCAAGATATAATTATTCGCTTGGAGCTACTAATACAGCAACTATTAAAGATTTGACAGATGTTACTGAAGTAAATTCTAATGAATTGTTTAGTGTTACCCCAACAGTAGTTTCAGATAATTGTAACATCACATATACCCTACCAAATGAAAACAATATAAATATAGATGTTTTAGATGTTAGCGGATTAGTGGAAGTATTAACTGGGATTTGAATAATGCATCAGGTAATAGAGTATCTCCTGGAGTTTACTTTGTTAGAATGAATAATAGTGGCAATACAAGTAACCAAAAAATCATTGTTATGCCTTAATGTTTAATATTTTAGTAATGAAATCCCTTAAGTTTTTTATAAATTTGAGGGATTTTTATTTTCAAATGTGATTAATTTCTTTTTCAAGTGTTAATATGCATATATATAATTGCAAATTTAGGAAAACTTTTTAAATGATAAAATACTTAGCTATAATTTTAATGTTTGTTGGAGCAAATCTTGATGCTCAAATTTTATTTCAAGAAACAAATCTTGATTTTGAATTAAGTGATGTAAACACTGTGCCTTTTGGTTGGGAAGTTCCTAACAACTTAGCTAAAAATGGTTATTCAATACGAACAAGTATTGAAAATCCTAAACAAGGTAAAAAATGCCTTGAACTTGTTCGAGATATTTCAGATACTGCTACTGGTGTTTACGGTTCAGCTATGCAAAGTATTGATGCAAGCCGTTTCCGTGGCAAAAGAGTTAGATTTACTGCCTTTGCAAAAGCTCAATTATATGGCAAAGGTTCTAATGTTGAACTTTGGATGAAAGAAAAATTAATAAATGGTCAAGATGGTTATT
>JAPLFM010000176.1 GCA_026390675.1 Candidatus Kapaibacterium sp.
ATAACTAGCTAATTTTACTTCACTAGAACTAATACTGATACTTGAATTAGTAGTTGGTTGTGTATTAATTTTGGATTCAGTTAATTGTAGTGAATTACTGTTATTATGTATTCCATTATCATTCAAAACTGCATTTTCAACCTTTTGTAAAGTATCTATTACACCAGAAAAATTCCTTTCGAAATAATTCCGCCATTCTATAGATACAGACTCAGGATCTTTTAAAAATTCAAAATAAAGTTCATTTTCGAAGGCAGAGTTAAGATTATTCACTTTTTATAATTTCAATTGTTTTACAAAATTTTATGGGCAAAGTCTAAATTAATATAAAATTAAAGTTTATATTAATTTTAACTTACAATTTACAAACTTATTTTAAATTTTCTAAATAATATAAATTTATATCATATCATTTTCAAAATTTGTAATAATACTTATTATATCATTAGGGTTATTTGTTGTCTTAATTTGATGTCTAAAATTGTCGTTATTAAGTAGTCTTGAAATTTTGCTTAGAGTTCTTAAATGGTTTCCAACATTATTTTCTTTACCAATAATCATAAATGCAACATCTACTTTACTACCATCTAAAGAGTCAAACTCAATACTATTATTGAGAGTAACAAAAGCACCAACTATATCTTCTACAGAATTTGTTTTAGCATGAGGCAAAGCTATACCTTTACCAATACCTGTTGACATTATTTTTTCTCTTTTGATAATCTCTTTTAAAACATCTTCTTTATTGAGTAGCTTCCCTGACAATTCAGCTAATTCTACCATTTTTATTAACAACTCATCTTTACTGTTAATATCCATTTTTAAAGCAATTGATTTTGGATTTAACACTTCAAGTAATTTCATATTTTAATTTTCCTAATCTTCATTTACTTCACTTAACCATTTAATTATTAATCCTGCATATTTTTCAGCTAAATAATTAGAATTATAGGCAGAGTCACTATCAGCTATTATAAAAAATGAAGAGTTTTCTTTGTCAGGTATTAATAAAACAGATTCATTTTCAAAAAATATCTTAACACCTTCAATTAATTCTCTAGTCATTTTTTCACTATGTTCCATTGTTTTTCTCATAATTGCACCTTTTTTATCCCAAGGACAATTTACAGACATTTTGTGTTGGTATTTTATAGGTAATGTGGAATCTATATAAGAAATTTTTGTATTCAATTTAGTTATCATTTCCAAAATCTTACCTACTGTAAACATTGCATCTGCTGCAAACAGAAATTCTGGAAAGATGAAACCTCCGTAAATTCCACCAATAAATTTTACATTTGCATCACTTGTAATTTCCATCATTGAAGAGTGTGAATTTTTAATTCTTACAACTTCTACATTCGGATAATCTTTAGCTATGTCATCAATTTCACTACTTGCTATTATTGATACTGCAATTTTATATGGTTTGCTATCTTTATTAGTTTCTAAAAACAGCTTAGTAATTACAGATAAAAGCCTCATAGGTGTTAGCCAAACTCCTCTTTCATCTATCAAAGCTATTTTTTCAGCACCAGCTTCCATTCTAAAACCAAGTTCATAATTTAATGAAGTCATTATTTTACTTGTATTATCATCACCTGGCAAATCCATTGCTGGATCTGGTTGGAATTTAATTGAATCTACATAATCGTGATAAGATAAAGAATCAACATTCAAACTTCCTAATATATGAGGGAACGTAGAAGAAGCTAATCCATAAGAATAATCTATAAACATTTTTGTATTCTTTGATTTAATTACATCTTTGTCTATTGTACTTAAATATCTATCTACATAAATTTCATTTGTTCTTTCTGGATATTTAATTCTACCAACATCTTGATGATTAACCCTAACTACATCTTCACCAAAGAAAAATCTTTCAATTTTTTTAGTCATTGAAAGGGAAATATCTCTACCATCTTTACTAAATATAATAATATCTGTCAAATTTGGATTCCTTACTGATCTTCTAATATGAAAACCACCATCATAATTCCCTGTCATTAGTTCTTGCCTAGTTTGAGGAATTGATGTAGATCTCAAATCACTTATTGAAACTCCAACTGATAATAAACCTGCAGTAATAGAACGTTTAATAATTCTTGAAACATTATGAGGATCTCTACTTGCTAATATTTTAGAATTTTTACCAATAGCCATTCCTAAAGCTGAACCCAATTTCGCACCAAATTCTGGATTAATTTCTATATTTGAAATGCCTGTAATTCTAGCATCAGTAAACAATTCTTTCATCCATTTTTCTTCTTGAACCAATGAACGAGAAAGCACTGCTCCATCTTGAATAGTTTTGTTTGGCCAAAGTTTGATATTAGAACTTAGCCTTACTTTCTTTCCAATCTTACAGTTATTTCCTACATAAACATTTTCATTAATAGTTGTATTTGCTTCAACTAAAACATTATTACAGATTACATCATCTGAAAGCTGAGCAAAATCACCAATTGTTACATTATCCCAGATTGTTACACCACTTAGACAAACCCCATTCCCTATTTTTACATCCTTACCTAAAACAGAATTTGTTATTACACAATTAGAACCTATGCTTACGTTATCTCCAAAAAGTACATTTCCTTTAATTTTTACATTATCTGGTATTACACAATTTTTACCATAAGAAAAATTTGAATTTTCAAATTTACCTAAATTGATTACATTGTGTAGTGCATCACTTTGACCTATTTGATATTCATCTAAATTACCAACATCTCTCCAATAACCTTCACAAATAAAACCATACAAAGGCATTTTTCTCGAAAGCATTTCAGGAAATAAATCCTTACTAAAGTCAAAATCTTCTTGATATGGAATTAAATCTAATACATCTGGTTCAAGTATATAAATACCTGTATTAATAGTATCTGAAAATACTTGTCCCCAGTTGGGTTTTTCTAAAAATCGAGTTATTTTGCCATCATCATCTGTCATTACAATTCCATATTCCAAAGGTGATGTTACTCTAGTTAACAATACTGTTGCCTTAGCACCTTTAGCTATATGAAAATCTATAGCCTTTTGCAAATCAAAATCAGTTAATACATCGCCACTAATAATTATAAATCGTGAATCTAAAAAATGAAAAGCATTTTTTACACTACCGGCAGTACCATAATCAGCAATTGCTTGAACAAAGTTCATTTTGATACCATGCTTTGCACCATCACCAAAATGATTTATTATTATTTCTGGTTGAAAATAAAGTAATGAAATAACATCAAGTATTTCACTTTTTTTTAATAGATTAACGATATGTTCCATCATAGGAACATTTAAGATAGGAACCATTGGCTTTGGAACTTCCATTGTAAGTGGTCTTAGTCTTGTACCAAATCCACCTGCCATTATAACTGCTTTATTCATTTTTCACCAAAGTTTTTGAATTTTGCATTAAGTCGTATAGCAATTTATTGATTTTAATTATTCTACTCAAACAAATTTATAAACATAAGAGTATAATTTGTCTTTTGTTAAAAAATAATACTAGTATTTTTAAAAATCAAATTAGTAAACTATACTAATTTCAGTTCCTAAACACACTAAATTTTGCATCTTCAATTGGTTTATTTATTTTCAAATTCAATATTTTGAAATAATCTATTTTTTGCATTTTCTATAGATTGATGGAGTTTAGATTCTAATAATTTTTTATCAGGTAGTTCAGTCAAATAATCTGCAACTCTTATATTACTTTTATCTAATTGCATTAGTTCAACATGTTCTTGATTTTTGTCAGTGCATAGAATTAAACCAATCGGAGGATTCTCACCTTCTAAAAGTTCATGTTTTTCAAGCCATCTTAAGTAAAGTTCAACTTGCCCCTTATCTGCTGCTGAAAATTTACCTAACTTTAACTCAATCACAACTAAACATCGCAGCCTTCTATGATAAAAGAGTAAATCAATATAATAATCTTCATTATCAATTGTAATGCGTTTTTGTCTTGCCAAAAATCCAAAATCACTTCCTAATTCTACTATAAAGTTTTCTAATTCAGATAAAATTGCTGATTCCAAATCTTTTTCAGAATAATTGTTTTTCAAACCTAAAAAATCTAAAAAGTATGGATCCTTAAAAATCAAGTCAGGGCTTAGTTTTTGAGAATTCTTTAATAAATCTAAATCATTTTGAATAGTTTCATCTGGTTTTTTACTTATTGCAGTCCTTTCAAACAGTAATGAATCTATTCTTTCTCTTAATGTTCGCACACTCCATCTATCCATTTTGCACATTTCAATATAGAAATTTCTTTTTAAAGAGTCTTGAATATAAATTATCTCTTTTATATGTGACCATGACAATTGTCTCCACAGTGTAGAGACAATTTGTGAATCTGAAAATACTTCTGCAAATCGAAGACAATGACGTAAATGCTTTGAAGACCAGCCACTACCATACTCTAACTGCAGGTTTTTACTTAAATTGATAACAATTTGCTTACCATATTCTGCACGCATTTCATTTAATATTTCTTCATTTATCTGTTTTCCGATACCCCAATAAAGCATAGTCATTTCAGCATTAACTGAAATTGCTATATTATTTTTACTATTTTCAATTAATTCCTTAATTGAAATTAGAAGTTTAGTATTGTTTATTTCTTCCATGTTTTGCTTTAACATAAATCAATCAATAATATTTCAAATATTCATTTATTTAACTTTTTCTCATTTCTTCTTTTGATATAGACGCCAAGTTTTTTATAACCTTTTTCAGAAATACTAGCGAGTATTTCTAAACCCTCTAATATAGTAATTAATAGTAGATCTGCCATAAATGTATTTTCCTTTAAATTATATAACAATTACATCCTAAACACACCAAATTTTGCATCTTCAATTGGTTTATTTAATGATGCTGAAATTATAACCAACTGAAATAATTACGTCTAAGTTAAAAAATGTGACGAGCTTGTCAGAATTTGGAATATGCACTTTTTGCATATTGCCTTTCTTGTCTAATTCTCCATCTTTAAATATATTATTTATATGTCTTGAAATTACTGATTGATCTCTTTGAAATAAGTTTACTAACTGATCTTGATTAAGCCACACAATATCTTCATCTATTCTTACTTCTATATGTTCAACTAAATTATTTGGTCTATATAAAATTATTTCATTTTTCATATATTTCATCTTTTATCTTTATCAATAATTTGTAACAAGTCAAAACAATTATGAACCCATTGCGTTCACAATTCTCAATTCATAATTTATAATTCATAATTCATAATTACCCTACATCCTAAACACACCAAATTTTGCATCTTCAATTGGTTTATTTAATGATGCTGAAATAGCTAAACCTAAGATATTGCGAGTATCAAGTGGGTCAATTATACCATCATCCCAAAGCCTTGCAGAGCTATAATAAGGTGTTGCTTGCGATTCGTAAAGCTCAATAATTGGCTGACGAATTTCATCAATCTCTTCTTGAGTGAGTTTTTTTCCTGATTTTTCAAGTTGTTGTACTTTCACTTGAGCTAATACATCGGCCGCTTGCTCCCCTCCCATTACAGAAATACGGCTATTGGGCCACATCCATAAGAAATTAGGGTCATATCCTCTTCCACACATTGCATAATTTCCAGCTCCATAAGATCCACCAACTACTACTGTAAACTTAGGCACTTGAGCATTTGCTACAGCGTGAACTAATTTTGCACCATCACGAGCAATTCCACCATGTTCGTATTTTTTGCCGACCATAAATCCAGTAATATTTTGAAGAAAAACGAGTGGGATTTTTCTCATTGCACAAAGTTCAATAAAATGAGCTCCTTTCAAACTTGATTCCGAAAATAGCACACCATTATTTGCGATTATCCCAACTGGATAGCCATGAATTTTAGCAAATCCTGTTACTAGAGTTTTGCCATAATTTTCTTTAAACTCTTGAAATTTACTACCATCTACAATTCGAGCAATAATTTCTTTTATGTCAAATGGAGTACGCAATGATTTTGATAATATTCCATAAATTTCACTTTGATCATAAGCTGGCTCTTCGACTAGAGCAGTATCAAGTTGAAATTTCTTTTTACGCTCAAAATTTTCTACTATATCTCTAGCAATTTGCAAAGCGTGATTATCATTAACTGCTAAGTGGTCAGCTACTCCAGATATTTTGGTATGAACATCTGCCCCACCAAGCTCTTCTGCTGTAACCACCTCTCCAGTTGCAGCCTTTACTAATGGTGGTCCACCAATAAAAATTGTTGCTTGATTTTGTACCATTACTGTTTCATCACTCATTGCTGGCACATAAGCGCCCCCAGCAGTGCAAGAACCCATTACTACTGCAATTTGAGGCAAACCTATTGCTGACATTTTAGCTTGATTATAAAAGATGTTTCCAAAATGTTCTTTATCAGCGAAAGTTTCAGATTGATAAGGTAAAAATATTCCACCTGAATCTACTAAATAAATACATGGAAGATGATTTTTAATCGCAATTTGCTGAGCTCTAATATGCTTTTTGATTGTCATTGGGAAATAAGTGCCACCCTTGACAGTAGCATCATTTGCTACAATCATACACTCTCTTCCTCTGATTACTCCAATACCAGCCACCATACCAGCCGATGGAGCTTCATTATCATACATATCATATCCAGCAAAAGTAGATATTTCTAAAAAAGGAGTGTTCTCGTCAAGTAAGCCCATTACTCTATCACGAACAAGCAATTTACCTCGTTCAGTATGTTTGGTCTTTGCATGTTCAGGACCCATCTGTTTTACTTGATTAAGTCTTGTTTTGAAATCGGCAAGTAAGTTTAAGTTATGCTCTTTATTTTCAATAAATTGAGCTGATTTGGTCGATATATTAGATTGTATTTTTTTCATATTATTATTTTAATTGAGTCAAATTTAAATTTCAATTTACGGAATTAAAATATTTTTTTATTAAAGATTTTAATTTACTTTTGAATTCTAAATTTTAGATAGAATTTAACATTATACATATCTAAGTTAAAAGTTGCTGAAGACATTTTGCTCTCGTAATTTTGTGGAAAACTTTAACTTGCTTTGTATATGTATATATATTAAATTATCAAAGATTATTAATTTACAAAACATTATGAATGATGCTATGACTAGAAAAGTAGCAAACATTCAATTTGTTGAATGTCTTTCATGTTAATCAAAATTATTTATGAAAACAATATATAAATATTTATTTCTTTATTTAATCATTTTGATTTACTTTGTTTCATCTTCTAATTACAAATTATTATCATATTATAAAATCTCCCAAAATATTGATTTAGAATTAGTTGAAATTATAGATCCAAAAATTAATGGAATACTTTATGCAGATTCGAATTATGATGTAAGAGTAAAATTAGTTAATCATAGTGATTTAATTTTAAATGATATAAAAATTTCTTTCATTATTACAAATTGTAAAAGTTTAGCTGAGGTTTATCATGTAATAGATAAAATTAGTAGTATAGGAATTGGAAATGATAGTACACTTATATTTAAGTTTATTTCGCATATAAATTTGTTATTTAAAGATATGGAATATTATTTAACTGATATTCCCCCATTTTAGTAGACATTAGGAAAAGAGATAAAATATCATTAAATTGAGTTTTATAAAAACTAAAAAGGAATTAAAATGGTAAAGCAAACAAAACGAGTATTTGATAAAGATTTCAAAATAAATGCAGTT
>JAPLFM010000295.1 GCA_026390675.1 Candidatus Kapaibacterium sp.
AATTGGGTTAATTAATCTAACATATAATTTATTTAGGTATGAACAGATTTTAAGATTTAAATTAAATTAACATTTTTATCAAAGATAATTGTTAGAGGTAAGTCCTTGATTGATAGATGGATAGATAGATAGATAGATAGAATATATTTGTTTTAATCAATATAAAACATTATATTTGAATTAATATAAAAATTAATTGAGCAAACCTATTGGGTTCTGTTTTGCAAGAAATTTTAAAAATCAATTTTTAGAACCCACCTTTACTTTTGCTACTGCTCCTTCTAATCCCAAACTATCTAAATCATATACAATTGTTGTGTCATTATTTGTGATATGTTTAGTTTGAGAGTTCTGTTCATTATTTAAGTTTACTTTTTCATTTGAACATGAATTTAATTTGAAACAAATTGCTATTATGATTTTAGTTTTCTTCAAATTAGATCTAATCATAATTTTTAATCCAAATATCTTCTATATCCCAATCACTAATGAATCCCATTTCTGAAATATCTATTTGAGGATATTCTTTTATTAGATTTACTAATCTTATTTTAAAAGATGACATTGGATTTATAATATTGATAAAATATTTGATCATTAGTACTACATAAAATATTTTTCTATTATTGGTATGATTATTTGTAAATGGTAGTTTTGGATTTTCAAGTCTTTTGGGTTTAATTGTTAATTCTCGATTCCATAAGCGAGAGTGATGTGCACATAAATTTCTTATATAAACGAAAGAATGTAACCAAGTTTCGAATACTACTTCAGGAAGTTTATAATTATTTGAAATAGTTCTTTTGTCATAAGGTAAAAGGTTTTTATATAATTGCGATAATGATCCAAATGAGGCAACTTCTAAGAGGATCCAACTTGGTGGTAATTCTTCTAAGTATTTTTTCTTATAACTTTTAATAAAAAGTTCATCACTTCTCTGATATTCATTATTTATTTTACTTATTAAATTTGAATGAGTTACTAAACTATTTACTAATTTCGTGTTATTAAACCAAAAACCACCATATTTATTGCTGAGATTATAACTAATTTTTGCTCTTATTGATACTTCAATTTTTTCTAGTTCTTCAATTAGTATTTTTCTTAATTCTTTGTCAAAACAGTAAGTATTAAAACAATCATCAAAGTCAATTTCTATTTTGAAAGTTTTATCTTCCAAGGATTTATAATATTGATACCAATAGCCACTAAGTCTATAATAACTTATATTTTCAAGTATAAATTTTGCTTTTGATTTGTTTTTAAATGTCATGCCTCTATTCAACAATATTTCTATTTGTTCGTCATAGTTTTTGGCTTCTTTATCAAACTTTATCTTACTATTTAAATTTTCTTGTGTATTCATAATATTTTATTTAATTTTGTAATAACATACTTACCCCGCTTCTCATAAGAACAGCGCGCTTAGGGTAAGTTTTTTTTTATACCCCTATCTTACTTCCAATTCATTTACAAATTTAGCTTCGCCACCTTTTAATACTTTTATCCATTTGGGAACTGCATCTACAAATATTATAACTACGCAGATAAGTATTACACCAGTCAAGCTAAGGTTAACTAAGCCAGTGAGGAATTTACCATCTTTGCTAAGCATTGGCATATATATGTTTTTAATGTTCATTATGGCTGCTGTGATGGTAGTAATACCAACAAAAAGCATTGGCACAAAAGTAACCCATGCATATTTAATTTTCCCTCTATTTATTATCCAAGTAGTAGCAACTACCAAAGCAAAAGTAGCGAGAAGCTGATTAGCCACACCAAACATAGGCCATATTGTAGATACATTTCCTGTATAAATGAAATACCCCCAAAATAGCACTACTATTGAGCTTGAAATAATAGTTCCAGGCATCCAATCTGTTTTTGCAAATGGCTTGTAAAAGCGTCCTAATGCATCTTGCAAGATAAACCTTGCTATACGAGTGCCAGCATCAAGAGTAGTAAGGATAAACAAAGCTTCAAACATAATTACAAAATGATACCAATAAGACATTAGCCCACCCAAACCGGGTATAGAAGAAAATATTTGAGCCATACCTACTGCAAGCGAAACCCCACCTCCACTGCGACCAACAAGCTGTTCGCCAACATCTTTAGAAAGTTGAGCCAAGTTAGATTGAGTAAATCCCATTGCAGTAAACTGATCTTTAAACATTGCAAATTTTTCTGGAGCAACATTGATTTGAAAATAGTCAAGTGGTAATAGGCTACAAGCAGCAATTAATGCCAATATACTAACCATACCTTCAGCAAGCATTGCTCCCATTGTTATCATCTTTATATCAGATTCTTTATTCAAGAGTTTGGGAGAAGTACCCGAACTCACACAAGCGTGAAATCCTGAAATAGCACCACAAGCAATTGTAATAAAGAGATATGGAAATAAAGTACCGGGAATAATTGGACCACCACCATTATCAAAAGCTGTAAAAGCTGGCATTTTCAAATCGGGAGCTACCCAAATCACCCCAATAGCCAAAAAGAAACAAACAGCGAGTTTCATAATTGAGCTAAGATAATCTCTTGGTGATAGCAATAGCCAAACTGGTAATACTGATGCAGCAAAACCATAAATGGCAAGCATTATAGTAAGAGTTTTATGATCAAATGAAAAGTAAGGAGTAAATATAGAATCAGGAATATGTTTGCCAAGAATAACTGTAAGAGTAAGTAAAGCTACTCCCATTATTGTAGCTTCAACTGTTTTACCGGGACGAAATTTGAACATCCATATCCCCATAAACACACCAATTGGAATGGTAGAAGCAATAGTAAAAGTACCCCAAGAGCTTTCAGCTAAAGCATTAACCACCACAATACCAAGACCTGCTAGAGCCACAACAATAATTAGAATAGTAGCAAACGAAGCAGTAGCTCCACTAAGAGGACTTATTTCTTTTTTGGCAATCTCTGCAAGCGACTTCCCATCTTGCCTTACCGATGCTACAAAAATAACAAAATCGTGAACCGAACCAGCAAGAACGGCACCAAGTACCATCCAAACAAATCCAGGAAAATAACCAAATTGTGAAGCAAGCACAGGTCCTACAAGAGGTCCAGCACCAGCAATCGCAGCAAAATGATGACCAAACAGCACCCATTTGTTCATTGGCACAAAGTCTTTTCCATCTTCAAGTCTATGTGCTGGAGTAACTCTTAAATCATTGATAACAGCAATTTTTGCAACTATAAAGCTATAATAATATCGGTAAGCAAGCACAAAAATGCCAAGTGCAACTAAAATCAAGGGCATTGCATTCATAATATTCTATTTAATTTGATAAGATTAAAAGTTGATTTTATCAAATATAACAATTATTATTCAAATGTAATAGGAATATGATTTCATAATATTTCAAAGCAGTTTACAAAATCTCAATTTCTGACTTTTAAAATCTGTAATAATTAGTTAGTTTACATTTATATTGTTACCAATTTTGCAAAAAGATAATATGTCAAATAATTCTCAAACTGAAAAGAAAATATCAAAATTAAATGCACTTAAAGAGCAAGCTCAAGCTGGTGGAGGGAAAGCCAGAATTGATAAACAGCATAAATTAGGAAAGTTAACTGCTCGAGAAAGAGTTAATACTATGCTTGATGAAGGCACATTTAGAGAAATGGATATGCTAGCACATCATCATTCATCTGAATATGGACTAGATAAAACAATTTTCCTTGGTGATGGAGTAGTAACAGGTTATGGTCAAATTGATGGTAATCAAGTATGTGTGTTCTCTCAAGATTTTACAGTGCTTGGTGGTTCTTTAGCCGAACAACATGGAAGAAAAATCTGTAAAGTTATGGATTTGGCTATGAAAACAGGAGTACCAGTTATTGGTCTTAATGACTCCGGTGGTGCAAGAGTGCAAGAAGGAGTAATTTCACTTGGTGCTTATGCTGATATTTTTCTTCGTAACACTTTGGCTTCAGGTGTAGTTCCTCAAATCTCATTAATTTTAGGTCCTTGTGCAGGTGGAGCAGTATATTCTCCAGCAATTACAGATTTTATCATTATGGTAAAAAGTACTTATATGTTTGTAACTGGTCCTAAAGTAGTTCAAACTGTAACTCATGAAGTTTTAACTAGTGAAGAATTAGGAGGAATTTCTGTTCACGGAGCAAAATCAGGTGTAGCTCATTTCACTTGTGAAAACGATCTTGAAGCTATTGAAGTAGTAAAAAAATTGCTAACTTATATACCTTCAAATAATTCTTCAGAACCACCTTTCAAACCAACAAATGATGATAATAATAGAATTGATGAAAACTTAAATAATATTATTCCGGCTAATCCAAACCAACCTTATGATATTAAAGAGGTAATCAAAACAATTGCAGATAATGGAGAATTTTTAGAAGTTCACGAAGACTATGCTGGAAATATTGTTGTTGGATTTATTCACCTTGGTGGTCGTTCAATTGGAGTTGTTGCTAATCAACCTATGGTACTTGCTGGAGTGTTAGATATAGATTCTTCTAAGAAAGCAGCTCGTTTTATTCGCTTTTGTGATTGTTTCAATATTCCTATTCTTACTTTGGAAGATGTTCCCGGATTTATGCCTGGCAAAGTTCAAGAATGGGGTGGTATTATTTCTAATGGTGCTAAGTTGTTATATGCTTATTGCGAAGCTACTGTACCTAAAGTAACTGTTATTACTCGCAAAGCTTATGGTGGAGCTTATGATGTGATGAGTTCGAAGCACATTAGAGGTGATTTTAACTTTGCTTGGCCTACTGCCGAAATTGCTGTAATGGGAGCTAAGGGTGCAATCGAAATAATATTTAAAAAAGAAATGGATGAAGCTGAAGACAAAATGGCTAAAGAATTAGAATTAATTGAAGAGTATAATGAAAAATTTGCTAATCCATATATTGCAGCTTCTTATGGTTATGTGGATGATGTTTTTGAACCAAAATATACAAGATCAAGACTAATTGATGCTTTCAAAATGCTAGAAAACAAAGTAGATAAAAATCCATACAAAAAGCATGGAAATATACCTTTGTAATTTTACATTTATATGTAACAATCATTTTAGATTAATAAAAAAAGCTATTTTCATTTCTGAAAATAGCTTTTTTTGGCATAAAATTAACTTGTTTTATTATTTACAGCACGACCATTTTTAGTTGACATTCTAAGACGGAAACCGTGTTTATTTACTCGTTTTCTTTTGCTTGGTTGGTACGTTCTTTTCATTTCTCTATTAACCTTTAATTTATTATTTTATTTTCTATATTATGCTAGGACTACAAAAATAAATAAAATTTTCCACATTTTAAAATAAAATATTAACTTTTGTTCAAATCATTAAACTTTTCTTTTAATTTAATACTTACTACATCAGGAACAAATTCACTAGTATCTTGTCCATACCTAGATATTTCTCGAATTATACTCGAATTAAGATAAGTATATTTTTCATTTGGCATCATAAAAACAGTTTGAATTTCTGGTTGCATTTTTCTATTCATTAAAGCAATTTGCATTTCATATTCAAAATCAGTAACAGATCTAACACCTCTTATAATAGCAGATGCATTATTTAATGCAGCATATTCTACTAATAATCCAGTTATTAAATCAACACTTACATTACTATAATTAGATAATGAACTTTTTACCATTTCAAGTCTTTCTTTTTCTGAAAATAAATTAACTTTTTTAGAATTAACTGCAATAACAACTATAACTTTATCAAATATTTTAGTTGCTCTTTCAATTACATCAATATGTCCATTTGTAATTGGATCAAAAGTTCCAGGATAAATTGCTATTTTATTCATATTTTAACACTCACTCAATTCATCTATTTTATTTACTCTTAGTTGATGTCTTCCACCTTCAAAATCCGTATTTAAAAATATTTCAACTGCTTTAACAGCAATATCTTTTTCAACAAATCTTGCACCTAAGTTTAAAACATTTGCATTATTGTGTTGTCTTGCTAATTTTGCCATCTCCTCATTGAAACAATTTGCAGCTCTAATACCTTTAACTTTATTAGCAACAATAGATACTCCAACACCTGAACCACAAATTATTACTCCAAATTGATTGCTTTTATTAGCTACAGACTTAGCAGCTTTAAAAGCATAATCAGGATAATCAACTGATTCTAGAGAGTTAGTTCCAAAATCTTCAATTGTATATTTGTTTCCAAAATACTCAATTAAATAATTTTTTAGTTCATATCCAGCATGATCTGAAGCAAATGCAATTTTTAAATTTTTATCCATAACTCATTTATTTTTAATATATTTATAAAAGATTCTATTATTTTTCAAATAATTTTAAACAAAATTATAAAATTGTTAGATAACATAATAACTAAATTACTAATAACTTTGTTGAAAATAATAACAACTTATACTTGACTTGTATTTTATAAACAAGTGCTTTTGATAAGTTTAAATTTATAAATTTTTATACACATGATTAGAATGAAATTTAACACTTCGTAAGTATAATACTTAAACAACTTAAATACAAAGCAAGTATAAGAATTTAACATTTTAACACCACTAATTTATTTAAATATAAATTAAAACTATATATATCATCTTATTAAAATTTGTAATACTAAGATTTAAAAAAAATTATAGTTTGCAGAGAAGTATTTTTTATATAATTTCGTAATGTATTAATTATATTGATTATAGAATAGTAACGAATATGAAAAAAATTATTTTGATTATCTTGATATTGAATTGTTTAAGTGCTTGTCATTTTCCAATTTATGAAACCTTTTATTTAAATAGAGGTATTCCTGATGCTATTACTATTAGTGGTAATAGATTAAAAAATATAGATAGTATTATAAAACCTAGTAAATATGAAAATGTACTTATATTAAAGCCAGGTGCATTAGTTTCACTTAAAACATCAAAATTAACTCAGTTTACAGCAGATTTTACAATTAAACTGTTAAAAGGTGATGGTTTGAATTTTTATTTTAGAACTACTGATAAAGATTTTGATAAAAATAAGTGTTTAAGATTTGAAGTAACTAAAATTGGATGTAAGTTATTTGATAATAATAACCAAATTGGCTACTATGCATCAAGTAAAATTGAAGAAAACGAGAAATTTAGAATAAAAATAATAAATAATGGAAAATTAGCTAATGTTTTTTTCGATTGTGCCGAACTATTGAAACATAAAACAAATTTGTCTCTGACAGAGTATGTTATAATCGAAAGTATAAATTCTACAACAGTAGAACTTTCAGGCATAGATTTTGCACAAAATAAATAGTTAATTTTACTAAAGATATATAACTGTGGGAATAAATATTATATTTTTAATATTATTTGCTAAAGTTTTTCTGATAAGTGACGAATAACTGTTTTATAAAATAGGATAAAATTAACAGTTGGCAGGAAGCCCGGTAAAAATATAAAATATATACACGGAGGTTATTATGCCAACAGCGATATCTGGCGGGTCACGAATTCGCACTAATATTCCAGCAGAAAATGCTTATAATGCTTTATTAACTGCTAGCAATGATATTGCAAATAGACAGTTGAGATTATCAACTGGTAAAAGAATTAACTCAGCTGCAGATGATGTATCTGGTTATATTACTTCAAGAGCTTTGGGTGCAAGAAATGGCGCTTTAAAATCAGCAATCAATTCGGTTGGTGATGCTAAAAACGTTACAGCTATTACTCAAGATTCTCTTGACAATATAAATACTTTGTTAACTCAAATAAAAGATGCAGCATCAATTGCTTCTTCTGGAGCGTTGGGAACTGATGAAAAAGTTGCACTTGCAAAAGCTTCTTATAGATTAGCTCAGCAAATACAATTTGTTACTGACTCTACTGTTTTCGGTGGCAGACAACTGTTACAAGGTGGTTATTCTGGTGATTGGACAATTGGCTATTATGCTAATAATAAATTATTAGAAATATCTGTAGATTTGACAACTGGTAATAAAGATTTTAATGTTAGCAGCAATAATTTTAATTTAAATGCTACTAATGATGCATTAAATGTATCTGGAGCTGGAGCTGTAGCAACTAGTTTTGCTGGTGTTACAGGTTTGAACTTGCAAGATTTGAATAGTGTTTCAGCTACTAATCTAGGAATTTTTGGAGATACTCAGGTAAATGCAACTATTACTAGCTTAGCAGACTCACTAAATAATGTGAACTTAGTTGCCTCTTACTTAGGTGGTATTCAAGTTAGATTGGACTCTCAGTCAGAGCTATTAAATTCACAAATTACGAACTATAAAGCAGCTATATCTCGTCTTGAGGATACTGATGTTGCCTCAGAACAATTGAGCTTAGTTAAATCTCAATTTTTGCAACAATCTTCATTGGTTTCTCTTTCTCAAGCGAATCAAGCTCCTTCTCAATATTTACAGTTATTTAGATAATTGAAAATAGAAAAGTAAGCTTTTAGCCAGCTTTTAGTTTTTAGAATAAATATAGAAGGATTGCTCTTAATTTATAAGAGCAACCTTCAATTTTAATTAAGGATGAAAAAATATGGCTACAGCAGCTCAGCAATTAGCAGCTTCTAAAGCATACTTAGGTAAAAAAAATGGTAATGTGCCATCTTATATTGAACAGGAAGTTCTTTCTTGGAGTAAAGAAAAGATAATTCTTAAAATGTATGATTTATTTATAGTAAGTTGTAAAAGAAAAGATCTTCAGAAAATGAGTAAAGTTCTTATAGAATTAATGGGAGCTTTAAATTTTGATTATGAAGAAACTTCAACTAGACTTTATAGATTATATGAATATTGCCAGAGATGTATATTTCAGAAAAAATTTGATGAAGCTCTTTATATAATTAAAGAGTTAAGAGATACATGGGCTTTGGCATTCGATTTAGAGAAATAGATTTTTAAGTAACTCCATGGAAGGAGAATTATATGTCGGATTCGTTAGCATTAGGATCTAATTTAAGTAGTAATTCAAGCAATAGTCAAACGGAACAGATAGCTGTTGCTTATAGAAATACTCAAAAATATAAATTAGATGCTATTAAAAAGAAACAAGATACTGTATCTACAAAACAAAAAATCTATAGCAACTTAAATTCAAAAATGAATAATTTAGTTTCTGCTATAGACAATATGTCTTCAAGTACAGCATCAGATAAATTTAAGTCAAAAAAAGTTGTATCATCTAATACAGCTGTGGCTACAGCTAGTGCTTCTGCTGATTCTGTAATAGGTGTAAGTTCTTTAAAAGTTGATAAATTAGCAGTTAATGATAGATTGATATCAAACAGATTGAATCTTGCTGATAGTTTTGGAGTTGATGCTGGTGAAAATTCTTTTGAAATTACTGTTAATGGAGTTATAAAAAAAGTTAGTGTTACTTTTGATGGAAGTGAAACAAACGAAAAAGCATTTAGTAAGGTTACTAAAGCTATAAATTTAACTACTGATGTAAATGTAAGTGCATCATTTGTTAAAGACACTAGCACAACAGGCAGATTGATTTTAACATCAAGTAATACTGGAAGCGATTATAAAATTTCGTTTTCAGATAGTTCTGTTTTAAATAAATTTGGAATTAATAATTCTGATTTGAACTCAAGTTCTAATAGAAGTTTGGCTTCTGATAAAACAGCAGGTTATTCTAAATCAAATTCTGATGACTTAAATGCTAAAGCAATTTTAAATGGTATAAATGTTGTTAGTAGTTCTAATACTTTAGATAATGTTCTGAGTGGAGTTAAAATTACTCTTTTAAAAGCTCAAGATGCTAGTGAGTCTGAAATTAATTTAACTACTGATATTGATACTGCAACTGTAAAGGATTTTATAAATCCAATTTTGACTTCTTACAATGATATTTTAAGTTTAACTAAAGCTGATAAAAATACTAGAAGAAGTGATTCAGGAATTAACAACTTATCTAATGCGATGAGATCTATTTCTTCGCAAAAAGTAAGTTCTGTAACTTCAAGTAGTTATGAATATCTAGGAAGTATTGGAATTAAATCTGATAAAAATGGTGCTTTAAGTATAGCAGATGAAACATTATTTACAACAGCATTGAAAGAAGATGCAAATAGAGTAATTGATTTATTTTCTTCGTCAGATGGTTTTGTTTCAAAAGTGAATAGTGCTATTTCTACTATGAAAGGTGATGAGGGATTGATAAAATCTAGGACTTTATCACTTTCTACAGAAGCAAATAATTTAAAGAATACTTTAACTAGTACTACTGATCAAATTAATAGGCAAGCTGCTGCTGTAAAAAAGCAATATGAGCAAACCTTAAAAACGTATTTACAAGCTCAAAGCCAATACTCATCGTTTTCGGGTTTGGTAAGATAAAAATTTAAGAAACTCCTAAAGGGGAGAAATTATGATAAATGCAATTGGTTCTTCAGAAGGCATATCACTTTCTAATTTTGATAGTCTGATGTCTCAAGTATATGTATCAGATAAAAAGATTGATCTAAACAATCGTCAGAAAAATGATGTAGCCAAAGAGGAAAATGTTTCCTCCGAAAATAAAAAAATAAATACTAACAAAGTTAACTATTCTGAGTTATCTAGAAATATTAAAACGATTTTAGATGATAATAGATTAGCAATTGAATTTACAAGAGATACAGATACTAAAGAAATGATAATGAAAATTATTAACGATGAAACAAAAGAAGTTATAAGACAGTATCCAGCTGAAATTTCTTTGAAAATTGCTAGATTAGTTGCAGCTAATATTGACACTGGTAAAATAACTAATGCGGTTGTTTAAATAATGCTAAAGTATTTTAGTGATGTTGCCGATAATATTAATGAGATAAAGAAAATATCTTATAATATATATTCTTTATTGGTTAATGATAGTTTTGATGGTAATTTACTTGATAAGTTATATGCTGATAGATTAGTTCAAATTTCTTATATTGAAAATTGGATTAGTACTGATATTGGTAAAACATTAGTTGCTAAATACAATACTGAGTGGAAAAAAATTTTTGAAGATTTGAAAATTAAAGATGAATATTTACTTATTAAACTGAATTCAATTAATTTATCACAAAAAGTCTTGCTTAAAAACTTTCAAAGGAATAAGTCGTTGTTAATATATTCAAGAGAAAATATAAAATGAGTTTAAATATTGATTCCCTTAATAGAGGAAATAGTTTATATTCTCAAGACAATAAACTAAAAAGCAAATATAAAGATAGTTCTAATGATAATTCTGAAGTTAAAGCCAAAAGCACTTCTGATAAGTTAGAAATTTCTGCAGATTCGTTAAAACTTGGTCCTATTAAAGCTAGGGTAACTCAAGGATTTTATGACAATCCAGAAGTTTTAAAACAAGTTTCACAAAAATTATATAATGAAATTTTTGATAAAGATGGCGATATAGACCGTAAATAAAAATTTCATATTTAGAAATTACTAAAGTATTTTCATTGAAAGTAAGATTTTACTTCTATGAAAATATTTTTTTTTATATATTGGTATTCATAATATGTGAAATTTGAAAAACAGGAATTTTACTACTTTGATTTTAGAAGTTTCTTTTAAGAATATGGAGATTAATTATGTCAAGGACATTAAATAAAGTGATGTTAATTGGTAATGTTGGAAAAAGTCCTGAAACTAAACATACACCAAGTGGAATACCAGTAACTTCTTTTAGATTGGCTACAACAGAAAATTGGAAGGATAGAGAAGGGAAACTTCAAGAACAAACTGATTGGCATACAATAGTTGCTTGGAGAGGATTAGCTGAAGTAATACAGAAACTTGTTACAAAAGGATCTCGTATATACATTGAAGGCAGATTGCAAACCAGAACTTTTAATGGAAAGGATGGCAATAAAAGGCATATTGTTGAAATATTAGCTGATAACATGTTGCTTTTAGATTCTAAAAGAAGAGAAAATGAATCTTCAGAATTTTCTGATAATGCTGAAACGGAAATAATATCTGAAGTTCACGATTCACATTATATTGATGACGATTATTTTTTTAATGACGAAGATACAAATCTAAACAATAATAGCAACAGCATTCCATTTTAAAATATTTCTAAATAATTTCAAACATAGTTTTTTTTGATTCGTCAAAGCCCAATAATTGGGCTTTTTTATATATATAGGCTTTTTAAGATACACATTATATGCTAAATAAAAATAATAATGATATGAAAGTTGGAATTGTTGCAATTATAGGAACAATTCTTTTTATAGTTGGGATGGTTTTAGGTAAAGGAATTAGTATATCTGGAAAAGATACTCAGTTGAAAATTAGAGTGTCTAATTCTGGTGGAATTAAAGTTTCTTCTCCTCTTGTAGTAAATGGTGTAAAAAGAGGAAGTGTTGTTGCTGTTGATAATGTCGGTAATGGTGTTGTAATCACTGTAAGTATCGATGATATAAAGGACTTACGTGAAGATGCAACTGCTAAAATTACTATTTTAGAAATAACGGGCGGAAAAAAAATCGAAATTTTTCCCGGACAATCTTCCAACTTATATAACCCAAATATTGAAATGTTAGGACGAAATACTGCTGATATTTCAGACATGATTTCTTTACTTAGTGATGTCAGTGGTGATGCTGTTTCTTTAATTAGAAGATTAGATACTGTTTCCCAAGCTTTTACAAAAGTTTTAGAAGATGGTACAGCTATGCAAAATTTGAAATTAACTTTAGATGGAACTTCAAACTTAGTTTTAAATACCAATACTTTGTTAAATAAAAACTATAACAACATAGATGAAACACTTAAAAATATTAAGATAATAACTGCTGATTTAAAAGTTGCAATTCAAAAACATGAACCTAACATTGATTCTTTATTTACTGAATTGAAATCAACGCTAAAAAATATAGATAATTTAATTGGTAAAACTGATAAAACTGTTATAAATGTAGACAATTTATTGCTTAGTATAAATGGAATAACAAATGACATCAAAACCAACGGTTCATTAGTTAATAGATTGTTATATGATAAACACCTTAGTAATGATTTGGATTCAACCCTTAAATCGCTTTCAACTTTAGTAAATAGTATCAATAATCATGGCGTAAATGTAAACGTTAGATTAGGTACTAGACCATAAAAGGATTGTTCCACGTGGAACAATAAAACAATGAAAAATAATTTTGATGTAATAGTAATTGGCGGTGGACATGCTGGAATTGAAGCTTCTTTGGCAGCTTCAAGAATGGGTTGTTCGGTAGCTTTATTAACTATGAGTAAAGATAATATTGGTAAACCTTCGTGTAACCCATCTATTGGTGGTTCGGCTAAAGGCCATCTTGTTAAAGAAATTGATGCTCTTGGTGGCGAAATGGGTTATCTTGCCGATAAAGCAGGGTTGCAATTTAAAATGCTTAATATGTCAAAAGGTCCAGCCGTTTGGTCTCCAAGAACTCAAATTGATAAAGACTTATATCCTCTTTATGCTTCTCGAACTTTATTAAAAGAGAAACAAATTACAATTATTAAAGGTACAGCTATTGAGATAGTTGTTAAATTAAATAAAATTGTTTCAATTAAAACTAATGCTAACGAAATACTTTTTGCTAAAGCAATAATACTATGTGCAGGTACTTTTCTAAATGGCGTTTTGCATACTGGGGAAACAAATATTGTTGGTGGTAGAGTAGATGAACCTTCTTCTTTGAAAATATCAGATTTACTATCTAATTATGGTTTGGAAAAAGGAAGATTGAAAACTGGTACTCCTCCCAGAATTCACAAAGATAGTGTTGATTATAGCAAAACTTCTTTAAGCCTAGGTGATGATAAGCCAAATCCTTTCTCATATAAATCCTATTCTGTAAGAAATACAATTGCCTGCTACCAAACTTCAACAAATATAGATACTCACGATATTTTACGAAAAGGTTTTGATAGATCTCCAATGTTTACTGGTAGGATTCAAGGGTCTGGTCCAAGATATTGTCCATCAATTGAAGACAAAATTGATAGGTTTAATGAAAGAAACAGCCATACTATTCTTTTAGAACCAGAAGGTTTGTTTTGTGATTCTTTGTATGTAAACGGATTTTCAACTTCTCTTCCTGCAGACATTCAAGATGAAGCAATAAGAACAATTCCTGGACTTGAAAATACTAAAATACTGAAATATGGTTATGCAGTTGAATATGATTTCTTTTTCCCTTACCAATTAAAATTTTCTTTGGAAACGAAAGCAATTGAGGGATTGTATTTTGCTGGACAAATAAATGGTACCTCTGGATATGAAGAAGCAGCTGCTCAAGGATTGGTAGCTGGTATAAATGCTGCATTAAAAATTAAAGAAAAAGATGAATTTCATTTAAAAAGATCTGAAGCATACATTGGGGTTTTAATAGATGATTTAGTTAGCAAGAATACAGAGGAACCATATAGAATATTTACATCTTTAGCCGAATATAGATTATTGCTGAGGCAAGATAATGCTGATGAAAGATTGATGAAATATGGTAACAAGTTTGGTCTAATATCTGATTCTATATATAATTCTCAATTAAACAACTCAAAAATAGTTGAACAAAAATTTGATTTAACTAAAAAGATTAAAATTGAAAAAGATGATATTAATAACTATATCAGAAGTTTGGATGAAACTGAAGTTCAACAGAAAATGGATATTTATACTTTAACAAAGAGAAATAAAATCAAACTCGATAACCTTTTAAATTTAAACCCAGACATTAAAGAAAAGTTTTTATCTTTAACATTCAGCCCAGCTCTTATTTCTAAACTTGAAATAGAAATTAAATATGAAGGATATATTGAAAGACAAAGAAGAGATATTTCAAGATTTTTAGAAAATGAAAACAAAAGAATTCCAGTAGATTTTGATTACAAAGTTTTGAATTCACTCTCTTCTGAAGCAAGAGAAAAATTAAATAAGATTAAGCCCGGTTCGATTGGACAAGCATCTAGAATTCCAGGTGTTTCTGCATCGGATACGTCAATTTTGACATTGTACTTTAAATAAAATTGTTCCACGTGGAACAAATCAACTTTAATATGACAAAAAAAACAATATTTATTACTGGTTCAACTGGTAAAGTTGCTGAAGCTACTTATAAATTACTCTGTAAAGAGGGTGATTTTAGATTTGTTCTGCATACTTCTTCCGATGAAGATCTGCATGTATTTAATAGTGAAGATAAAGTATTTAGATTTGATATTAAAGATAAAATTATATTAAAAGAGATTCTTAATACTATCAAACCCGATATAATTATAAATCCGGCAGCTTTGACTAATGTAGATTTGTGTGAGGATGATAGAAAACTAGCTTGGGATATGAATGTATTAGTTGTTGAAAATTTAGAAAAATATTGCAAACTAAACGAGTGCAAATTAATAACATTTTCTACTGATTATATCTTTGATGGGAAAAAAGGACCATATTTGGAAGAAGATATTCCTTCACCTATTTCTTATTATGGAAAAACAAAATTAGCTGCAGAAAATATTATTAAAGCTTCAAATAGTAACTGTGCAATTATAAGGACAAATGTTGTTTATGGTAATTCTAGCTATGCAAAAGATGATTTTATTAAATGGCTAATTAAGAAATTTACTTCTAATGAAAAAATGAATATAATTACAGGGCAGTATTGTAACCCAACTTTCGTTGATGATGTTGCATATAGTGTTTACAAAATCATAGATAAAGATTTAAAAGGTGTTTATAATATAGCTGGTAAAGATTATGTTAATAGATATGAAATAGCATTGAAAGTTGCTAAAGTGTACGGATTTGACCCTAGTTTAATTAGCCCGATTGAATCAAGCAAATTACATCAAAAAGCTAAAAGACCAGAAAATGGTGGATTGATAACATTAAAAGCCGAAACAGAATTTGGTTTCAATTTTACTTCATTAGAAAATGGGCTTAATAGTATGAAATTATTGTCAAAACAAATTGTAATGTAGTATGAATATTGAAATATTAAGAGCAAAAGAAATATTAGATAATGTTGTAAGCAAACATATTGCTGTTATTGGTGATGTTATGCTTGATAAGTATTATTGGGGTAGTGTTAATAGGATTTCTCCTGAAGCTCCGGTTCCAGTTATTGATATATTAAATGAAACAGCTCATCTTGGAGGAGCTGCAAATGTTGCTTCAAATCTAAAATCTTTAGGTGTAAATACTTTTCTATGTGGTATAATAGGAAATGATAAAACAGGAGAAGAGTTCTTAAAAATTGCTAAAGATTCAGAATTGAATTCAAGTGGACTATTTATTGATATACATAGACCCACTACTTGCAAAACAAGAATTATTGGAAATAATCAGCAAATTGCTAGATTAGATTTTGAAGACAAGAGTAGTATAACAAATGAAGGGTCTAAACATATATTAGAGTTCCTAAATGGATTAAGCAAACTTGATGCAATCATATTAGAAGATTATAATAAAGGAGTACTTTCAAAAAGACTTATTGCTGATATTATTAAATTTGCAAACAACAATAAAATAAAAATATTTGTAGATCCAAAATTTGATAACTTCTTTGAATATCAAACAGTTACGTTGTTTAAACCAAATAAAAAGGAAGCCTCAAAAGCTTTAAACTTTCCTATAAATAGTTTGGATGATGCAAGAATTGCTGGAAAAAAACTTCTCACAAAACTAAATTGTGAAAATGTCATGTTGACTTTAGGTGCAGATGGTATGATGATTTTTGAAAAAAGTGGTGATATCACTTCCATTCCTACAAGAGCTATACATATTGCTGATGTTTCAGGAGCAGGTGATACAGCAATAGCAACACTTTGTGCTAGTCTTTCTACAAATTCTACCATTAAAGAAGCTGCTATACTCTCTAATATTGCTGCTGGTATTGTTTGTGAAGAGCCAGGAATTATTTCAATCAAACCTGAAGCTATTTTAAATTCATTTTCAAAATAGTTTGTGTTTTACATAGCCCTACTTAGCTGTAATGACAAACATGGTTCTTCTGTTTAATGTTCTATTTTCAGGAGTATCATTTTTAACAACTGGTTGCGAAAAGCCAAATCCTCTTGCTCTCAGTCTTGTTGGTTCAACACCTCTTTTCAATAATGCATTCATTACTGCATTTGCTCTATTTTCAGAAAGAGTTTGGTTTGCTTCTATGGTTCCAATATTATCAGTATGACCTTGAATTTCAATTCTTAATCTAGGTGCTGATATCATTGCATCTGCTATTTCATCTAAAGTTGAGTCACTTGCAATAGGGATATCAAATTTATTAAATTCAAATAGAATTGGCATCTTAAATGCATCATTCAAATCAACTAATAATGAGTCAATAGTACTCATATCATATTCTGTATTTGCAACTAAATTGCTATCTCTTCCAGGTAAAGATAGTTCAGAAAATACTTTATGGTAACCGTAGTATTTTGGGGGATGATAAGATACTAAATAATAGAATCT
>JAPLFM010000226.1 GCA_026390675.1 Candidatus Kapaibacterium sp.
TAAAAACACAAATTAATAAAAAATCAACAAAAAAAACAACTTAATTTTACAATGTAAAATCTTTTATTCTTTTATTCTTTGTCCATAATAAAGATGTCCGCATTCTAATCCATCAAAATCTGCTATATTTGGTAAATGCCCCCATTTTTCAAATCCACACTTTTCAATTAAATCTATACTAGCAATATTTTTATCTATAATAATAGCAAACAGAGTTTTGTAATTTAGCTCTTTACATTTTTCAGTTGTAAACTTAATCAATTCTCCAGCCAAACCTTGCCTTCTAAAATCTTTGTGAATGTAATAACTAATTTCTGCAGTAAATCTTAATGCTTTCCTACCAGCTCTATAAGGACTAACACTTATCCAACCTACAACACTATTTTCAATTTCACAAACATATATAGGATATTTGTATGATTTGTGTTTATGAAACCATTCAAATCTATCATTTATACTTTTTTTTGTGGTATCAGCTGTTGAAAATTGTGATTCAATAGCTTGGTTGTAAATATCAACTATAGATTCTAAATCCTCAATTCTTGCATCTCTTAAATTCATATTTCTTATTCCTTAAAAAAAATATTTTTAATTGACTTTTTATTTGTATTTTATTTTTCTAAATCTGATTTTTATTATTATCAAAAAATTTTTAAATTACAAAAAATGTTGTAATTTCTCTTTTGCCTGACTCAACTCTATTTCAACCAATTTCCTTTCTGTAATATCTTGAATTGTTCCAACTGTACGAATTACTTTGCCATCAACATCGTAGAATGACTCAAATTTTTCATTTACATACTTAATCCTTCCATCAGGGAATAACAATCTATGATCTAAATTAGATGGAGTTATATTGATTATAGAATCATTATATGCTTTTTCTCTAATTAAAACATCTTCAGGATGAATTAAACTAATATAAGTTTCAAAAGATGGGGTAGTCGATTCAGGATCTTTTTCAAATATAACATAAATTTCATCAGACCAATAGAATGAATTATTTAAAATATTTAATTCCCAGCTACCAATCTTAGCAATTCTTAAAGTTTCTTTTAATAAAGCTTTTAATTTTAAACTTGCATCTACTAATTTTTTTCTTTCAGTAATATCTGTAAAACTTTCAATTACACCCATTCCATTCAACATTGGAATAGCATTGACATTAATCCAAATTATAGAACCATCGGAATTAAGCAAACCCATTACATAATCATGAACTGGTTCTCTTGTTCTTTTTGCAATATGTGCTGGAAAGTCTTCTTTAAGAATAGGGAATCCAAATTCATCTACTATCAGCCAAGCATTAATATCTTGTTCACCAATCAGATGGTCATTAGAATAAAGCCCCAAAATTCTTTTAGCAGCAGGGTTGAAATCTAAAATAGTTCCATCTTGACCATGAACAATTACTCCGTTGACAATAGTATCAAAGGTCAACTTAAGTCTGTTTTTAGTTACTTTAAGTTCAAGTTCAATTTGTTTTTTTGAATCAATATTTTGACCACAACTTATAAAGCCTATATAATCATTATTAGAATTAAAAATTGGTGTGGACTTGTCCTCGAACCAAATATATTCTTCAGTAACTTTATGTTTAACTCTGTAAGTATTTGAAATTGAATCCTTTGAATTGGCTAAAATACTAACCCTTGATAACAACCCTTCTAAATCATCAGGATGAATAATTGCATAGTAAGAAAGTGGATTATCAAAAAAATCTTTTGTTGAATAACCTAAAGTAGTCTCTACATAATTACTTATATATTCTAACTTAGGATTCTTTTCTTCATCATAAACAACACAATATATAATGTCTTGAACATTCTGTAAGAATTGTTGAAATAGTGGGTCCATGATATTTATTCTTTTATATAAGTAGCAAAGTAATACTAATAGTAAACGATGAAAATAAAAAAAAATTATTGGAATTTATTGATTATTTATAAAAAACAAGAAATTTATTGACTTGTTCTTGTTTTAAGACCAATTAAAGTAATATCATCTCTTTGAGTTTCATTTCCAATATGTTTTGCAAATTCTTCAACTAATTTTTCTTTTTGTTTTAAAAGTGAAAGTTTGGTAACATCTTTTAAAATTGATTTTAGATTGTTACTTCCGAATTTCTTTTTATTTGTTCCAATCTGATCAGAAAAACCGTCACTAAAAAGGTAAATAATAGATTCATTGTTAAGAATTGTATTGTAATTTAAATAATCGTTTCCTTCTTTCGAATTACCACCAATAGAGTTCCTACTTCCTTTTATATGAATATACTCGCCATTATTATATAAATACAAACCAAGTCTTGCACCACTAAATTCCAACTTTGAATCTTCAATTTTAATCAAAGCAATTTCTATTGAGTCTCTTATTTTATTTTCTTCAAGTTGTTGATTTAGTGCTGCAGTAAGTTTGTAATCTATAAAATTTAATATCTCAGATGTAGAATTTAATTCTTTGTTTGAAACTGCTTCTTCCAAAATTGTTGCACCGATCATTGTAAGCATTGAACCAGATATGCCATGACCTGTACAATCACCAACTGCAAAATATATTGCATTGTTATGCTTTTGTAACCAATAGAAATCTCCTGAAACTATATCTTTTGGTTTGTAAATAACAAAATGCTCTTTAAATGTTTCTTCTAATGTTGACTCCCAAGGTAAAATTGTGTTTTGTATTCTCTGAGCATATCTTATTGAAGCGTAAATTTCTTCGTTTTTAGATTGAATAATATCTTTTTGAATTAACAAATCATCATTGATAACATTTAGTTGTTTGTTACTATCTTTTAGTTTGATTTCTATTTCATTACTTTTCTTTACAAAATACCAAATTATTAAAACAGTAATAAAAATATTTGAAAATACTCCAACTGATTTCTCAAACAATGCTTCTTTAACTCCTACTAATAATGGCTCGTGTATTAAATTAGGAAATATAACATTAACTAAAGTATTTATTAATGGAATTGACAATGCAAAATATAGTTTTTTTGTTTGTTTGATATCAAAGAGTAGAAAAACAACTCCAAAACTAGCCAAAATAAGATATATCTGACCAGCAGTACCACCTGAAAGTAATTCTTTATAACCTGTTGCTATATTTCCAACAATTAATAATGAAAATTTGGAAATGTCTGAATATCCATTAGAGTTTAATAAATATAATGAGAAAAAAGCAATTGATGATGCTAATGAAACAAGAGCAAATGAAAAATCCTGTCCTGAAATAAAAAGTGTAAATCTTAAAAATGCTAAAGTTGTTGCAAGTAACAATATAAAATTTGTTATTACAATTGATTTATCACTATTAAACAAATCATCTTTGTCATAACCCTTGTTTATTATATTTGTAAAAAATGAGTTCAAGCCTGTTTTGTTCCTTTATGTAATATATATAAGTAATAAACATCTAAAATAAATACTATTGCTGTCATAAAGATAAGAAAAACATTATGATTCCAATGAAGGACCAAAGCTACTGAAATTAGAGCTGTACCAAGAAACTTAAACCAACTAACACTTTTTGAAAATAAGTGTTTCGAATCGCTTTGCAAGTATAAAAATATATAAGCAGAAGAAATAACAATATTATCTATATATGCCGATATTGTTCCAATAGGAGTGTCATATCCAGAAAGATTCATAGTTATAAAAAACATTATAAAAAATGCAACAAATACAAATGACATTAATTTAGAGTTTTCAATTAAAAAAGGCATTTTAAATTGTTTATAACCATACTTATAAAGTCCATAAAATATAAAGCAATCAAAGAAAAACCAAAGAGCATACCCAATTTGTAAAGCAAAGCCTATATAATTCTTAACACTTTCGCCAAATACAAAGCTCCAAACAAACTCCCAAGCAATATTCATACATACTACTATAAAAGGAATTTCAACGAACTGAATTTTTATAATATTCTTAATGTAAATATAATAAGTTAAAAGCCAAAAAAAACATCCTGCTCCAAAAAGAGACATTTCCCAAATATTTAAATGTGTTAGATTTATCCAATAGCCCATTAGTTTTTTCCTTTGAATACATTAAAAATTGAATTACTACTATCCCAATCTTTTTGAAGTCCGGGAGGAATAAGAATAGCCACTTCTTCACCTTCGCTAACATAATTTTTAAGTGCATTCATCAATTTAAGATTAATATAATTTGTGAAAAATCTTGAGACTGGACCTTCACTTTCAAAATTTAAAAAACCAATAGTAAATAGATAACTTAATAGAGCAAAAATATTTTTGTCTTTATTACTTTGTAAACTTAAAGCTTCTTTAGCTCGATTGTCAATTAATTTATTCATCAATAAAAGAACAATGTTATCAAGAAATTTTAAAGGTATTAAATTGTCGAGAAGTTCTATTAAATCATTGTTTAAAATAGTTCCTGCAATTGTTGGTTTAAAATTATTTTGAGTTGTTGTAATAATTTTCCAAAGTGTTTCAGCTTCAGCAAAATTATTTGGCATTAGATTTGGGTTGATTCCAATTAAAAAACCAACACATTTCCAAAGATGCAATATTGCTTCTTTTTCTTCATTTGTTAATTTAATTCCTAATCCTTCTAATCCTTGAACTACCACAACTGAAAAAGCTAACATTGTACCTAGTAAATCAATTTGGTTGATAGGTACACCATTCTCTGGAATATCATACTGTATTCTATTACTTTCAACACCCTTAACAAAATAATATCTAATTGAAGAATGAATTAATCTGATTTTTAAAGAAGTAGCAAGACCTCTACCTTCGTTTGATAGACCATTAGGAGACATCACATCAATAACAAATTGTGCTGTTTGGGCAATTCTTCTTCGAGTATGATTTGTTAATCTCTTAGTTTGTATTAAAACTTCAGATCCTTTGCCACAAGCATAACATTCTGGCAAAGACTTGCAGAAATAAGCAATTATTATAGATGGACCAAATCTTTTAAAACAATCTTGAGCTAATTCAATCTTTGATTGATCATAAAAATCAGGCATTGATGAGTATTCAACAAAAAAATCTTTGAAATATTTAGGCATTTCATCAGCTTTAATTTCTTTGTTATAAACCAAGTCTGTAAAGATAGTGTTTATTTCTTGAATCTCATTTGATTCCAAAATAGTCTTAATAAAACTATCAGAGTTTAAGTCTCCTACTTGTCTTTTGTCATCAATGAAATTAGTATTTATGAACATTTATCGATTCTCGCTTTTTTTTAATTTTAATATATGAAAGAATTTGCAAAAAAGCAATTTCTAATTTTAAAGTTCAAACAAATTTTGTATTTAAACATTATACAAAATCATAAAAATTACAAAAAATTACTTTTGAGATAAAAACAAAATAGCTGGGTATGTAGCTACCCAAATTATTAAAAATCTGTTCAATCCTAATATATAAGCATTAATCAAATGGAATATAAAGCCAAAGCAAAGTATGAAGACTGCAAATTTTGAATCTAAGAAAGCTAAAGGGAAAGATAATTCCCATAATATAATAACAATCGATAAAATCATATTTACATTGTTATTACTAGTAAAAGTTACTATTTTCTTATTGTTCGAATAAATCGTATTACTAATAAATTTTTTCAATGAAGTTCCATTTCTCCAGTCTTTATTTTTGATTTTGACGAAACCAGCTAGAAAATATGAACTTGAGACTTGAAAACATAAATAATAAATACTAGCTAATTTGTAATTTGGATTTTTAGAAATATTAGCAATTAATAAACTAATTAATATAATCAAACCCATATAATCACTGCCACCATTGAATGTACCTCTCCATCTTAGAGCAATTAGCAAAGAAATAAAAAACAAAACAATTATTACAAAAACATTAGGAGTAAAGAACAATACAATTGATAATACTAATCTTAGATATATAATATTAATAAATGTTTGGTATTTTAAAATATGTAACAAAATATTTTGAATAAAATCTGGCAAAAAAGCAAAGTCAGATTTTATACCATTAATTTGCCAAATCCCATTATCTTTAAAAGTATTTCTAATATAAATAAATTCAATACTTTGAATAAATATTGCAACAGAGAATATATATCTAATTAATTCAAATGTAAAATCAATTGTTAGATTCATATTACTCACTTAGATAAATTGGTGAAATAAATATATCATCTTCTTCATTTTCATGATCTAAAGTTGCAATTTTAAATTGATATTGAAATGAAGTTTCATTTTTTATAGATATGAAAAATGTAATCATATTTTTAATAATTTTATAAGAAGTAGTTTCTTCTAATTCACTAAAGCTTTTATTGTCATCTTGCAAATCATATATATCTGTTAAAAGGTGGTTTTGAATTGTATCACAAGCAAGTGCAATATTACCTTGAGGATTAAATAATAATTGCAATAAGTTTCTTTCAAGTTTTGGAGGGCATAATATCCATTCACATTGCTCAATTTTTTCAATAATGTTATTGCTTCTATATTTGATATAGTACATATCTGTACTAACATCAAAAAACTTCCAAGAAGGGAAAAATATTCTAAAAAGAAATATAATCTTTCCAGAAAATTGAAATTGTTTATTGTCTGGAATAAGTGACAATAAACCGATCATAATAACAAGAATCAAAATTACATATATTTGCATTTTATATATCAAAAATCAAACAAAATATAAAGTAATTTACAACAAATTTCTATTTATTAAAACAAAAAAAATCCTCATTAGCAAATACCAATGAGGATTTAAAATTAAATATATTTCTGGAATTAATACATTCCGTCCATACCGCCACCCATACCACCTGGCATTGCTGGCATAGCACTTTCTTTTGCTGGTTTGTCAACTATTGTACATTCAGTAGTTAATAACAATCCAGAAACAGAAGCAGCATTTTCTAAAGCTACACGAGATACTTTAGTTGGGTCAATTACACCAGCTTCAATTAGGTCTAAATACTCGCCAGTAGCTGCATTATATCCATAAGCTCCTGAACCAGCTTTTACATTATTTACTACAACTGATGCTTCTTCACCAGCATTTGTAACGATTTGACGTAATGGTTCTTCTAAAGCTCTACGAATAATATTTACACCAATTTGTTGGTCTTGATTTGCTACAACTAAATTATCCAAACTTGATAATACTCTTAAGTATGCAACTCCACCACCTGGTACTATACCTTCTTCTACAGCTGCTCTTGTTGCGTGAAGAGCATCTTCTACTCTAGCTTTTTTCTCTTTCATTTCTACTTCAGTAGAAGCACCAATTTTAATTACAGCCACACCACCACTCAATTTAGCAAGACGTTCTTGTAATTTTTCTCTATCATAATCAGAAGTAGTTTTATCGATTTGAGTTTTGATTTCGTTTATTCTTTTCTTAATATCATCAGAGTTTCCAGCACCTTCTACAATTGTAGTGTTGTCTTTGTCAATAATGATTCTTTTAGCAGTACCAAGATAAGCTAAAGTAGCTTGATCTAATTTGTAACCTTTTTCTTCGCTAATTACAGTACCATTAGTAACTACAGCCAAATCTTCAAGCATTGCTTTTCTTCTATCGCCAAATCCAGGAGCTTTAACAGCAGCAATACGTAAAGTTCCACGTAATTTATTAACAACTAATGTTGCTAATGCTTCGCCTTCCAAATCTTCAGCAATAATCAATAATGCTCTACCAGCTTGAGAAGTTTTTTCTAAAATTGGAAGAACTTCTTTGATTGCAGAGATTTTTTTGTCATAAATCAAAATATATGGATCTTCTAAGATAGTTTCCATAGAATCAGCATCAGTTACGAAATAAGGAGATAAATAACCTCTATCGAATTGCATACCTTCCACAGTATCTAAAGTAGTTTCAGTTCCACGAGCTTCTTCAACTGTGATAACACCATCTTTACCAACTTTTTCCATTGCTTCAGCAATCAAATCGCCAATTGTACTATCATTATTAGCAGAGATTGAACCAACTTGAGCTATTTCTTTTCTACCTTCAACTTCACGACTAATAGATTTTAAACCATCTGTAATAGATTTAACAGCAGCATCAATACCACGTTTCAAATCCATTGGATTTGCTCCAGCAGTTACATTTTTGTAACCTTCTCTGTAAATTGCTTGAGCAAGTACAGTTGCTGTAGTAGTACCATCACCAGCTACGTCTGAAGTTTTTGAAGCAACTTCACGAACCATAGCAGCACCCATATTTTCGATTGGGTCTTCTAATTCAATTTCTTTTGCAACAGTAACACCATCTTTAGTTACAGTTGGCGCACCAAATTTTTTGTCAATAATTACATTACGACCTTTTGGACCTAAAGTAACTTTAACTGCATTTGCTAATTGATCAACACCACGTTTTAGAGCTGCACGAGCATCTACATCATAGTTTATTAATTTTGCTGACATATTTTATATCCTTTAAATTATATATTATTAAAATTTCTTTATTTCTTTCTTCCTCTTGAGGAGGGTTGGGAAGTGTTAACCACCTCCGTCTTGCAAGCAAGACACCTCCGCCAGCGGAGGACAAATTCAAATTTATGCTAAAACTGCATAAATATCAGATTCACGCATAATTAGTAAATCTTTGTTTTCTACTTTAATTTCAGTTCCACCGTATTTGCCATAAAGTACTTTGTCGCCAATTTTAACTGTTAATGGAATAAGATTTCCATTTTCGTTAAATTTACCAGTACCAACTGCTATAACAGTTCCTTCTTGTGGTTTTTCTTTTGCAGTATCTGGAATAATAATTCCTGCTGCTGTTTTTTCTTCAGCTAATGCTGGTTCTACTAATACTCTGTCGTGCAATGGTTGTAATGCCATAATTAAAAGCTCCGTAAAAGTTATGAAAAGATTGATTTTAAATTGTTAGCACTCTTTGGTTTAGAGTGCTAACATATAAACGAAATTACTTTTTTGATATTGTTATGTAAATTCTAGATTATTTAAAATATACAAAATTGTTTTGTATTACTACTATATACTAAACAACTTTAACGAGTTTTATAATTTATTAATTCTTAATACAAATAAAATATTTATGACTTAAGTCATATTTTAATTGTGATAATAATATTAATTTGTATTTATAAAAGTTAAGGTGGGTTCTAAAATTTAAGTGTATGATATTCAAGGATTTATGCTTATATTTGTATAGTTAATTTAACAATACATATAATAAGATATAATGAGAGTAGGCAAATATAAATTATTAGGTAGAATGGGTTTTTTTGATA
>JAPLFM010000240.1 GCA_026390675.1 Candidatus Kapaibacterium sp.
GGTAAAAACTTTAAGAATTCAGTAATAGGCAAATTTGAAATTAAAGTCTTAGCATTTACATAAGAAAACAATGGAACTTTTAAAACTGGTACAACAATAATTGAATCTTTATTTGTTCCATCTTGATACACATAAACCCATATAGAAGAAACACCTTTATTTATATCAAATGTCAAGTCAAGTCCACCATAATTTCCAGCAAGAGAAGCAATAGATCTTAATTTAGGATTAGTTGAACTTTTCTTAGATTCTGTATTTGCAAAAGTTAATCCCTCTTTTGCTTTGAACTGTTGAATTGTTTGTGCATTTGTTTCTATAAAAAATGCTAAAATAAGTGCAAAAAAAAGAGTAATTTTATAATTCATAATATCTCACTTGATAAAATATAGTTTAAAAAAATATTCAACAAATATAACATAAAATTATTTTAAAATCAAGAATTATCGTTATATATGAAAATAAAAAAAGTATTAAATGAAAAAATTTAAAGTAGTAGAAAATATTAAAAGTAATATTAAAATATTTATAAACAGCGACTTATTTTGAGTCTTTCATATTCAAGAATCTGTTTAATATATATCTAGAATTGATTACAGGTAATTGTAGATAGTTTAATTAAAAAAGTTAAAATCAGAGTTTTTTTTATTCAAGGAAAGGTATTATAGAAATGATAATACTATCTACTGACTTTTAAGAGATATGAACTCAAAACTTTAATCTTAAACTTGTCACTTATTGTGTATTAAAATTTATTGTAAACTCTTACGTTAAATTAAGATTGTATTACTTAAAATATTAAACATTTCTAATGAATCAATCATTTGGAAATTGGTTTTATTTATGATATAGAGGGTGAGTCATGTTTCAGTATATTTTTATTATAAGAATATTATTTTTAACTAGTTAAATAACTTAGGTTTCATTTAATTTTTTTTTATTTATGTTTTTCATTACACTATTAATGTTCATATAAAAACATAGCTTTTTCTTTAGGGGCAGGTGATTTTATTAATAAACCAATTTATTCAACTTTCCTAATAAATAAAATTAAAACTTATTTATTTAATTCAATTTAATAGTAATAATTTATGCAAAAACTTAATATTTTATTTTTAACACCTAGATTTCCTTTTCCATTAATTGGTGGTGATAGAGTTAAAGCTTATTACTTATTAAAACATTTGTCATCAAAATACAATGTAACTCTCATAACTTTTTTTCAAGGTGAAACTTTTAGTTCAGAATGGGAAAATGAATTTAAAAACATGGGTATTGATTTAAGAATAATTACATTGAATCCAATTTTAGCAGGAATTAGAAGTTTTTTGAAGTTGTTTGGTAAACTGCCTTTAGAAATTCTTTTTTATACTCAACCTAGTTTTCAAAAAGAAGTTGATACCGTTTTGAATGAAAAAAAAATTGATTTAGCTTTTGCTTTTTTTATGAGAACAAATGAATACATTAAAGATAAAAATATCAAAAAAATATTGATATCTGAAGATTGCAGGACTTTATATATGCAAAGATCATATAAAGGAACAAGCAATTTAAAACAAANNNNTAAAACAAAAAATTGTGAGATGGTGGGAGTATAACAAACTTAAAAATTACGAACCAAGAGTGATGAATAGTTTTAATTTCACAACTTTAGTTACAAAAGAAGATGCTTATGAAATGCAAAAACTTAATAATAATGCTAAAGTTAGAATCCTAACTAATGGTACTGATACAGAATACTTCAAACCAAAATCATTTGAAATAAGAAAAGATATTTTGTTTTCAGGTAAGCTTGATCTTTGGGCTAATATTATAATGTGTAAAAGAATTGTTAATGATATTTTTCCATTAATTTTAGCAAAACTACCAAATGTTAAGCTTAATATAGTAGGAGCTAACCCTACTAATGAAATATTTTCACTTCTTTCAAAAAATGTAATATTAACTTCAGATGTTCCAGAAATGTTGCCTTTTCTTCAAGAAACAAGACTTTTTTTACATCCACATTTAGGTGGATCGGGTATTCAGAACAAACTTATTGAAGCAATGTCATCGGGTTGTCCTGTTATAACAACTAGTACAGGTAATCAAGGTATAAATGCAACTAATGGTATAGAGGCATTTATTTGTAATGAAAACCTTGAAATTGCTATGCAAGCAATAGAAATTCTAACAAATGATGAATTAGCACAAAAATTAAGTAGAAATGCAAGACAACATATTATTGAAAATCAAAGTTGGGATATTGTAAATGTACAATTAGATAGAATTATTGAAGAGGTGATTGCATAGTGAAAAAAGCATTTTTTTTTGATAGAGATGGAATTGTTAATATAAGATTAATTAATCAATATGTTAAAAACATTTCAGAATTTCATTTTTTAGATGGTTTTATCGACTTGTTTAATTTAGTAATCGAGAAAGGATTTATTCCGATTGTAATAACTAATCAGCAAGGAGTTGGAAAAGGATTAATGTCAGAAAAAGATTTACTTGAAATTCACAATTTTATGCAAAAATCGCTCTTTGAAATCACAAAAAATCAATTTGCTGATATTATTTATTGTACAGATACTAAAGACAAAAATAGTCCACGAAGAAAACCTGAACCAGGAATGATTATTGAAGCAATAGATACCTGGGGAATAGATGCTACAGAAAGCTGGATGATTGGGGATAGTATTTCAGATGTAATTGCTGGTTATAAAGCAAATACTAATACAATACTAATCGGAAATTATATTGAAGAAGAAGCAAAAGATGCTAGTTTTATTTTCAAAAATATTTTTGACGCAATTGAATTTGTTAAAACTCTGGAAAATTAAGAGTTATATATATATTACAAATTGATGAGTCTAAATTTCTCAACTTAAAACCAATTTGCTTATTTATTTCAAAATAATCTCCATATTTTAGCTCTTGTTCGTCGTTTACAAATTCTATTAATCCAGAATTCCCACAGAAAATACCTTTAGCTTTGCTTTCTTTAAAAACAAATTCATGACTTGATTTAAAAGATTCAATTTTGATTTCTAAGTTTTCTTCATCATTTTCATTCTGTAATGGTTTTAGTAAATAAATTTCAAACTCACTTTTCTTCTCAACTAATAGTATTTTTTCTTCATTTTGAAAAACTGTTTTTTTTATAATTAAGTCTGGAAATAACAAATAAATAAACTTAGCTAAACTTAAATTGTACAATGATAGAATTTCTTTTAAGTTATCCCATTTTGGAATAAATTTATTGTTTTCAATATTTGAAAGAGTTGATAAAGTAATACCTGTTGTTTTTGAAACAAATTCTAATGTATGTTCGTCTCTAATTCTAAGCTTCTTTATTGATTCAGAAATAATTTTATTGTTTTGATAAAGCAAATCTTTCATATTATATTTAAATATTTAAAATACTATTAATAAGAATTTAAATGGCAGAAGTATTAAATTTTTTTAGTTTAAGCAATATTATACTAATTTTAGGTCAAATACCTTGGTATATGATTTTAATAATTGCTTTTATAGTAACTTTTATTGAAAATATATTTCCACCTTCACCAAGTGATATCATTCTAATGTTTATGGGTTCAATGATAGCAATTGGTTCAATAGGATTTATTCCTTTACTAATCTCTTCAACCCTAGGTTCTACACTTGGTTTTTTAGTAATGTACTGGTTAGGTAAAGAATTTGGAGACAAAATGATAGATTCTGACAAACTCCCATTTATTACTAAATCAAATTTAGAAAAACCAAGGATATGGTTTAACAAATATGGTTATTATTTAATAATTGCAAATAGATTTTTATCAGGTACAAGAGCAGTTATTTCATTTTTTGCAGGTTTATCAAAACTACCAATTAAAAAAACAACTTTACTATCAACTATTTCTGCATTAATATGGAATTTCATATTATTATACCTTGGAAAATTAATTGGTGGCAACTTGGAAATTCTAAATGTATATTTAAATATATATGGCAAAATCATTCTAGAATTTTCAATTTTAATTATAGTAATTTTAATAATAAGATATTTTTATTTAAAAAAATACTCACTCAAATAAACTTAAATTCTACCATTAACTGAATTAACTTATCTTTATCTAAAGGTTTAACCAAATAAGAGTCAGCTTGGTTTTTAAAAGCTGACTTAATATTATCAAAATCATCAAGAGCTGTAGTCATAAATATTTTTGCTCCATCTAAACCATTTATTCCTTTGTTACTTTCAATTTCTCTAAGTTTAGGAAGTACCTCTAAACCAATCATCCCTGGCATCATTATGTCAAGTAACACAACGTCATAACCGTTACCAGAAATCAAAGCTTCTTCAAACAATTTTAAACCAATATTCCCATCTTCAGCAACATCACAATTGCCAAAAGATAGCATGATTTCTTGATTGACAGTCATTGTTACGAAATCATCTTCTATTACTAACGTTCTCATTCTTTACCTATTATTATTTAATTTACAATTTCTAGATTTAATTCTACAAAAAATGTACTTCCTACATTTTCTTCACTTTCAAAATATATTTTACCTTTCATAAGCTCAATAAATTCTTTGCAAATCACTAAACCTAATCCAGTTCCCCCATAAGACCGACTAAGATTATTATCAATTTGACTAAAACTTTTAAAAAGACTTTCATATTTATCTTTTGGAATTCCTATTCCAAAGTATTTAACAAAAAATAGAATTTTTGCAATATTTGATTCTATTATATCATATTTATAATTTAAAATTATTATGTTGTTTTTTGAAAATTTAATTGCATTTGCTGTTAAATTAATTAGAACTTGTTTAATTTTGTCATAATCACCAATTACTTTATGAGAAGAAACTGATTCATATTCAAAATTTAATTTAATGTTTTTATTAATAAGTTCTTGTTCAAAAATATCAATAGTTGAATTAATTAAGTTCATCATATCAAATTCTGAAACATTAATGTTTACTTTGCCAGCTTCTAATTTAGTAAAATCTAAAATTTGATTAATAATTCTTAGAAGTGATTCACCTGATGTTTTTTGTAATTTCAAGAATTTTAATTGCTTTTCATTTATTTCAGTCTCTAATAACAAATTAGACACTCCTAAAATGCCAGTCATAGGAGTTCTTAATTCATGACTAACTTTTGCCAAGAACAAACTTTTTGCCTGATTGGCAGCTTCAGCTTTCTGTTTAGCTATTTCTAAATCAATAGTTCTTTCTTTAATTTTTAATTCTAAATTAGTATTTTGATTTAACAACACTTTTTCATTTTCTTTTATATGACTTATATTATCAAGTACAAAAATAAAATTTTTTATTAATCCATTTTCATCAAGAATAGTAGAAGCTGAACCCGTAAAATAAATTGATTTTGATAAAGATTTTAAAACAAATCCACCTTTCCAATTTGGCATTTCACTTATTTCATATATAAAACTAGAAAAGCTTAATTTAGATTCA
>JAPLFM010000227.1 GCA_026390675.1 Candidatus Kapaibacterium sp.
CGTAAAAGTTATTCTTTGTATTTTTATACAACTCTATAGAATCAATGATTTTACTAAATTTATAATAACTAATTAATACATTAGTATTACAAGCAATATAAATAAATTTATTATCATTTTCAATACTATTATAAAATGAATTATCATCTAAAACAATTACGCTTTTTGTACTCTTCAAACTCAAATCGCTTAAATATACTCCATAATTTGTTAAAATTAACAAGCTATCATTTGCAAATGAAAAGTCAATAATTTGATTATATTGATTGATATTTTTAATTTCAATTATTTCTTTAATTTCCCAATTCAAGCCATTATCTGTTGATTTTATTAAAGAATTGTCTGTGATTCCATAAAAATCTTTATCAATATTTTTAATTTTTAATATGTTGTTTTTATCACCTATATTAAGTTGCTTCCACTTCTCTCCTCTATCAAATGAATACGTCATTATACCATAATTGCCATAGCAAATTGTATTTACACCATTATACACAATACCTTTGTAATCAGTATTCATTCTTTCAAATTTGAAAGGAGGCTCTTTTGAAAACAAAGGTAAGATTAATATAAATATTAAAAGTATTATTCTTATCATAAGTTACTTTTCATTCATCAAATAAAAAAAAAGTCTAAAATTTAATATTACCAACAACCGTGTTCGAAACAAACCGATTCAGTTTCACCAAGCCAATTAGGGGAAGGAGGAGCAGTTGGCTTAGGTATCTCACCAGCAATGCAAGCTGAATTACGAGGTGTTTTAGATTTTTTTAAACAATCATCATGATAAGTCGGTGGAGTTGTGATATTATCAACGCACATTCCAAAATTAACTTCACAATAACTGTTATCTTTTTCATCGTTGCAATATACTAACCAAGATTCAAAATGGTAAATTTTATTTATATCTACCCAACCATATGAATGCCATTTATAACATAAAGGTAATTGAATACTAAATCGTGTACAACCACTTGTACATGGTTTTATTGTACTACAATAATTTATTAAAAATATTTTCAATTCACCTAATAACCAAGATTGGTTTAATTCAGCTAAATCACATCCAGTTGTAGAAGTGACACTAACAACTTTTACTAAAGTTGGATCAAAAAATGTTACCGCACATGCTACGCAAATAACAACATCCCATTCACATCCATTTGCATCAGGTCCAAAATGTCGAGCTTTATTTATTTGTCCTGGAGGGCAAATATCAGATAGTACTCTCTCCACACTAGCAGAAAACAAAAACGCAAGTATTCCTAAAAACAATACAGCTTTTCTCGAAAAATTTTTCATTAAATTCATACCCTACCCCATTTAAAATTTAAAAATCATTTTGTAAGGCAAACTTAAAATAAAATAAAATAAAATAAAATACAAGTAAAAGTTTTCATTTTGTAAAAATAAATTTGATTTGAGGTTCAGTATTGGATTCAACTGATGAACCCTAGTTATCTGAAGAATTTATAAGTTGATTCAAGAAATTAATAAAAATTTTCGGTAGTTTATAATAAAAACAAAAAAAAGAGACTATTACATTTAAGTAATAGTCTCTTTAAATTTTAAAAGTAGATAGTAAATATTAATTTACGTCCTGAGCAACAAATGGCATAAGAGCTAAGTGACGAGCATATTTAATAGCGTTCGCAATACGACGTTGTTGGTATGCTGAAACTCCAGTAATTCTTCTAGGAAGCACTTTACCTTGGTCGTTAGTATATCTAGATAAAAATTTGTTATCAAGATAATCAATAACTTTTTGATCTTTAATTGGGTTCGTTTTTTTCTTAACAACTTTTTGCTTTTGCTTTCCGTTGTTATTATTCTGCATTGGATAAATAGCAGCCATAATTATTTACCTTTATTCATTAGTTCTTTTGCTTTTGTAAAACGTTTGTTGAATCTATCTACTCTACCAGCAGTATCCACAAGCATTTGTTTGCCAGTGAAGAAAGGGTGAGATTTAGAATCAATTTCTAATACCATTTTCTCTGATTTGTAGCAGCAACGAGAGCTAGTGCCATCAGTCATTACTATTTCTACAACAGGATAATATGGATGTATGCCTTTTTTCATAAATTTTTAGCCTTATCTATTTACATCAATAGAGTTTAATTCATTCAAATCTTTAACGTTTACTAATCTCTCTAATATTCTAAGAGAATTTCTAGTATCGTCTTTATACCATTTAATTACTTTAACAGTAGTAAAATCTGCTACTTTACCTTTTTTGGATTTATCACCAAATGTCTGTACTTTTGCCATTGTTATATCTTTAAGAAAGTGTTCTTATAAAAGGATTACAAAAATAATAATAAATTCAACAATATCAAAGAAAAAAAATCTTTTTTTTGATTTGTTAATAAAACAATCCTGTTCTGTTCCATTTTAACTCATACATTTTTATATCAAATTTTCTTTTTAAACCAATATAGTTCATAAATCTAATTTTGCCAAATACCTGCTTTTCACCCCATGCTCTATCATGAACTCCACCTATTGACCATGCTAAACCCACATAACCATTTGGATCATAACCATCAAGAGAATATTTATCATTTAAAAAAATTCCAATTGCTAAAGCTTCTTCTGGGGAAGATGTCCATTCTAAAATTTTCTTTGCCCAATACATTCTCATATAACCGTGCATTATCCCTGTTTGTTTCATTTCATTTTGAGCGGCATTCCAAGCTGGATCATGAGTCAATGCATTCTCAAATTGCTCAACATTATAAATATAGTCTCTTTTATCTTTTCTATGTTCATTTAATGTTTTTTTAGCCCATGGATGAAACCCTTCAAAAGTATCATAGTTTGAATTATAAAAACAAAAATTATCAGAAAGCTCTTTTCTTACAATTAATTCTTCTAGAAACGAATTTGTACTTTCTTGATTTTTTGATACTTTATTCACTTCCAAGGCAATTCTTTGAGTTGATATTTGTCCAAAATGAATAAATGGTGAAAGTTTTGAAATCCCTTCCAAATTTGGATTGTTTTTATCTATTTTGTAATTACTCAACTTAGTTTCTTTAAATACATTCAAAATATCATAAGCAAACTTTTCACCTGAGTTAATAATCAATGAAGAATTTTGAGATTTGTAATATCCATTTTCTTTCAAAATATCAAAATTCGAATTACACAAATCAAAAGTTGAGTTGTCATTAATTGGATGAAAATATGTTTTTGGTATTTCTACTAAAAACTCATTTAATAGTTTATTTATTTTAGGTCTTAAGGTATATGCAGCAAATTCCTGATTCGGAGAAGCATATTTGCATGGTACTATATTATGACTATCAATCTCAAAAAAAGGAATAGATAATTTGGAATTTACTTCGTTTATTATTTTTTTGTAATATTTGAGAGGGAAAAAGTCAGTAACCAAAGCACTTGCGTTAACTTTTTCTAAAAATCTTGGAATCTTAGTTTTTGATTCTCCATAGCTTACAAATAATGGTATATTTAATTCTTGAAGATTTACTTTAAGTTCAAATAATCCTTCAACAAAAAAAACAAATGGGTTAACATAATCAATTTTTGATTGTTCTAATAGATTTACTATTACAATTAGTTGTTGATTGTTTTCAATAGCTTTTGATTGAGCAAAATGCAAAGACCAATTATCTTGAGACCTGAATTCTCTATTAATCCAATAAACAACTGTGCTTCTTGAAGGGTCAAAATTGTTTTTGTTTAAAGCTGTAATTCTAGAACTATGCAACACTAGATTTTTTCAATATTATTAACAAATCTGGTCCAAATCTTTCTGTTTTAACTATATCAAAATTAAATGTATTTTTAAGACTTGAAATATTTAAGTCATTGAATGCTGCTAAACCACTTCCTAAAATTTTTGGAGCAATGAAAATCTGCAATTCATCAATTAAATTTGCTTTTAAAAATGATTTATAAACCCCTCCTCCTCCTTCAACCAAAACTGAATTTAAATTCAAACCCTGATACAATTTTTCCATTAATTCTTGTAAATCAAAACTATTATTGGAATCCACAGCCATATTAATAATTTTTATTCCAGCTAAAGCCAATACATTAGCCTTTTTGGAAAATTCATAATTCTCATTGCAAATAATATAAGTATTCTTCCTTTCTTCATCAATTAATATTTTGGATGAAAGTGATATTGAAAGATTTTGATCTAAAATGATTCTTTTAGGATTTCTTCCTTTTACATGTCTTACTGTCAACTCTGGATTGTCAGTATTTACAGTCCCATCCCCTACTAATATTGAATCAATTTCAGACCTTAACAAATGAACATATTCTCTACTTGCTTCTGAAGTAATCCATTTTGAATTTTTATTTTTAGTTGCAATATAACCATCTAATGTTTGTGCAATTTTTGCTATTACATAAGGAGCATTTTGAGTTATATTCTTAAAAAACACTCGATTCAACCAATCGCACTCTTCTTCTAATACACCAACCTTTACTTCAATATTTGATAGTTCCAATTTTTCCTTACCTTTACCAGCTACAACAGGGTTTTTATCCAAAGTTCCTATTACTACCCTTTTAAATTTCAGACCTATTATTTTGTCAACACAAGGTGGAGTTTTACCAAAATGTGTGCAAGGCTCTAAGTTAATATAAAGAGTACAATCAGAAAACGATTCTAATTTTGAATTTAAAACAGCATTTACTTCAGCATGGTTTGACCCAGCTTTTTCATGCCAACCTTCACCAACAATTTTATCATCTTTAACTATAACAGCACCTACCATAGGGTTTGGAGCAACAAATCCTCTTCCTTTTTGTGCAAGCTCAATTGCACGCATCATATATATTTCGTCTTTTTTCAATTTTGCTTAATATTTATGTTGTAAAATCTGATTAAATTGCAATAATAGTTATTGTAATTTTTCAAAATGTAACTTAACAAAATTAATGAATAAATACCTTCTTTTATCATTTTTCTATATGTTTTTTTGTTTTAATTCAATTTTTTCTCAAGCATCTGCTGGTTCAAAAGCTAGATTTGAATCTAGATTTGTTATTGATATGCCAAATGCAGGTGTTTTACCAAAAGAGAATTATTCTTTAAACTCACTTGTTCAGCCAAATGGAACAACTCTTTTTGATATAAGCTATGCTCTTTTTACTAATTTTAATGTTGGGATTTCTTATTCTGCTAACAATTTGATTGGTACAGGGAATATTGATTTTCAAAAATATCCATCATTAAATCTAAAATATAGATTGTTTGATGAAACATTAACTATCCCTGCTTTGGTATTGGGTTTTTCAAATCAAGGAAGAGGTGATTTTATTAAAAATTTAAATAGAAGTCAAATTATTTCTCCGGGATTATATTTCGCTGCTTCAAAAAACTACAAATGGTACATTGGGTTTATTGCTTTACATGCGGGCATCAACTATTCTTTTGATAATGGAATAGATTCAAAAATAGTAAATGCTTATTTTGGACTAGAACAATCATTAGGTAGTCAGTTTGCTGTGGCTCTTGAATATAATGGTAATTTCAATGAAAAAACTAGTAATATAAGTAATGGTGGGTTACTAAATTCTGCTTTCAGATGGTCAGTAAGTAGTAATGTTACAATAGAATTGCAATTAAAAGACCTTTTGAAAAGTCAAAAGTCAAACCAAGATTATATTAGAGCTTTTGGTTTTGAATATATAGGTAGATTTTAGTTTATGAGATTATTCTTTTTGATTTTTATTTTTACTTTCACTAAAAATATTTATTGCAATTCACCAGCTGAAGTTAAATATGTTTATCTAGAAAACATAAGTATTATGGATATGCCAAGTGCTGGCATAATGCCTGAAGATCATTTTATTATTAATTTTGTTATACAATCTAATAGCACTACTTTACTAGATCTTTGTTTGTTCTCATATAACAATTTCAATTTCGGGATTTCGTACTCAGTAAACAATTTAATTGGAAATAGAACAATTGAACTTCAGAAATATCCTGCGATAAATTTAAAATACAAAATAATCAATGATCACAATTCAAATTTTGGTTTAGCTTTGGGTTTTTCCAATCAAGGAAAAGGAGAATATTTCAAATCCAAAGATAGACATCAAATTCATAGTCCCGGATTTTTTTTAGTGTCTGACAAATCTTTCCAATGGCTACTTGGCTATACAGGTTTGAATGCTGGTCTAAATTACTCACTTGATAATGAAAGTGAAAAAAACAAATTGAATTTGTATTTTGGTTTAAATCAATTAATTTACAAAAACCTAACTTTTACCACAGAGTTTAATTCTAACATTAATGAATCAAATTTAAATGATAGTAATGGAGCAATATTAAATTTTGCAATAGGTTATTATTTAGGAGATATGACTTTCGACTTGCAATTTAAAAATTTAATTGGTAAACTAAATCCTATAAATTTATACTCAATAGCATTAAGATTTGAATATATTGGTAATTTTAAATAATTGACTCAAACTAAAATGTCTGAGTCAATTAATATTGCATTAATTAATTTTGAGTATTTTCTGAAAGATTTTTTGCTTCTTCTTCTTTTACATACTTTTTATCAAAATAGTAGCTTATAATCAAACTTAATCCACAAAAGAATAGGATTGAAGGAGCAATTGCAAAAGCTGAATCGTTATGATGAATTAACTTACTTTGCAATTCTTTGACATTGTTAATTGTTTCATAATATTTATGCCATTCATAACTATTAAAAGCAGAATAATAAACATTACTTATTGTAAAGCCTACTATCAATCCAAGACCTACTCCAACCGCCAGGAAACCCAATGTCATCAAATACCTTTGTACATTTTTTTTAGTTTCTAATTTGCGTATATCAAAGCCATTTTCTATCATCAACATTCTTTCTTTATTTCTAGATGTTATAAATAAATAAAAAATACCAAAGATGCAAGAAAATACTATGAGTGGGACCAAAACTTCTTCCATATCAAAACCTCTATATATTGTAAATAAAAATGATTAAATTGCCTACTTAAATTATGAAACGCAAGTTTATATTTTTGGTTACAAAAAAAATGTAACCATTTCAAAAAAACTTCGTTACAAACTATATGAGATACAAAGAAGACAATTTTTATATAAATCATGCCTTAAATGGAAATACATTTCAATATAGATTTTTAATTGAAAAATATAAAACTATGTCGTATAATCTAGCATTTAGGATTTGTAAAAATAGAGAAGATGCAGAAGAAGTAGCCCAAGATGCTTTTTTAAATGTATTTCAACATTTAATTGAATTTAACCAAGAAACCAATTTCTCTACTTGGTTGTATAAAATAGTTTACAATGCGTCTATATCTAAAATTAGAGGTAAAAAACCTCATCTTATTTCTTATGAAACTGATGAAGAAAGTGAGAATTACATTCAAATAGGATTTGAAGATAACAATTTTAAAGAATTAGAAAATTTAGAAAGTAAAGCTCATATTAATGAAGCTTTAGACATGCTTAAATCAGATGAAGCAGGTATTATAAATTTATATTACTTCGAAGAAAAATCTATTGAAGAGATTTCAATTATTATTGGTATTAGTTCGTCAAATGTAAAAGTTAAGTTATTTAGAATTAGAAAAAAGTTATTAGAAAATTTAAAACAAGTTATGAAAAATGATTTTGAGATAGTATATGGAAAATAAACAAGATATTCTTAAAAAAATAATCACTAAAGTGGATAGAGTTGAGCCAAGCCTTAATTTTACTGATACTATTATGCACAAGATTTTAGAAAACAAACATTTAAAATCATATTCTAAAAATAAACCTTTGCTTTCTAAAAAACAAATTTGTGGATTTAGCTTTGTTCCTATTCTCATTTTATTAATTTCAATATTTGGAAAAGATTCAAATTCGGCTAGCCAATCTACAAAGTTTGACCTAAGCCAATACATAAGTTATTTCAAAATTGAAATTAGCCCAATTTATATGATTATTGCAATTTCATTATTCCTTTTTCTTCTCTTGGATTATCAAAGAAAAAGTCAAATCTTGAAAGTTATTCTTTATTCTTTTTTTCTTTATAATAGATTAATCTTGCACCAGGTTGAAAAGTGAAGTAATACCATAACCACTCGAAAATAACTTTGAATCTATTTCTAAAGTTTATCAAAAATACTATATGCAATACTGCCCATAAAGACCAAGCTACAAAACCAGTTGATAGCCAATTACCAATTTGAGTAACAGCTTTTGCTCGCCCTATTGTAGCCATATTACCTTTGTCTTTGTATCTAAAAGGCAAATTACTAGAGTTCTTTTTTCTATTTTTAATAATTTCAGCAACATAAATTGCACCTTGAATTGCTCCTTGAGCTACACCTGGCACATTCACTCCATTTGCATCTTTGAGAAAAGCCGAATCACCAATAATAAAAATATTTGGATAATTAGGTATTGTTAAATCGTTGTTAACTAATGCTCTACCAGCATTATCAAGAGATATATCTAAGGATTTCAATAGAGGAGAGGCTTCATTGCCTGCACCCCAGATTACACAAGTGCTTTTGATGAAATCACTACCTAATTCAACTCCATCAGCATTAATATTTGTTACCCTTTTATTTAGCAACACCTCCACTCCCATTTCTTCAAGTGCAGATTTAGTATAAGTTGAAAGTTTGTCAGGAAATGATGGAAGTAATTTATTACCAGCTTCGATTAATACTACCCTTATATCATTTGCTTTCAAAAGAGGAAAATCAGGTAGCATAGTTTTTTTTGATATTTCAGCAATTGAACCTGCTAATTCCACTCCTGTAGGTCCACCACCAATTACAACAAAAGTTCTATACTTCTCAGAATCAGGCGAGTAATAATTCCTTTCAGCTTTCTCAAATGTGGTCAATATCTTTTCACGCATTATCAAAGCATCATTTAGAGTTTTTAAGCCAGGAGCAAATCTCTCCCAATCATTATGTCCAAAATATGAATGCCTTGCACCTGGCGACAATATAAGATAATCAAATTCCAATTCATCTTCATCTTCAAAATATATTAATCTTTTGGATTTGTCGATTTTGACTACATTGTTTAATATCACTTGAATGTTTTTGTAATTTCTAAGTTCTGACCTTAAGGGCTGTCCAATATCTCCAGGAGATAATGCAGACATAGCTACTTGGTAAAGTAATGGTTGGAAAACGTGATGATTAGCTCTATCTATTAATATAACATCAATGTCGGTATCCGCCAAACTTTTAGCAGCTTGTAAGCCACCAAAACCGCCACCAACTATTACCACACGAGGTTTGGAAAGTTGCATAAATTTCTCAATTTTATATTTATAAAACGTTTTTTAAGCAAATTTGTTTCAATAAAAGTAGGTGAGAGATTTAAAAAAAACATAGATATTAAATTCCTTCTAACTTTCTTTTGAAAGTTTTACTAGGCAAAATTTAGAAGTGTGGATTTCTTAGCTAAAATCTAAGAAAGAAAGTGTGTTTCTTGCATACCAAACTTTGTCTTCGCTATTTTAAATACAAAGATGGCTGAAGACAAATTGCTCTCGCAATTTAGTCATAAAATGATTGAACATCGTTATTAACACCTTTGCGTTCCATTTAATCTATCCAATTTTCAAAATTTAGATCCTCAAGTCTTATAAACTCTTTGATATTTCTAGAGATTAAGATTAGATTGCTTGAAATCGCAGTAGAACCAATTAATAAATCAAAATCGCTTATCATATTTCCATTTGCTTTTAGGCGTGCTTTTTCTTTTGCATAAATTCTAATAGAGCCAAGAATAGGAATGACTTTAATTTTAGATGCAAATTCATTTATTATTTCAGTATTTTTTTGAATAAATTGACTATTTTCAGCTCCAAAATATAATTCTGCAAGAGTAATTTCTGATATTGCAAAATTGTCAAAACCTATTTTATCAAACTTGTCATTTAAACCAAACTGACCTTTGAAATAATAAATGCAAATATTAGTATCTAATAAATATTTCATTATAATTCTTCAATTCCTGAATAATTTAATCTGGAATTTGAAATTTCATTTATAATTTCTTCACTTGTACGATTGTCTTGCCAAGCTCCAAAACAAGTTGAAAAGTCACTATTTGAAACAACTTTTTCATCAATTGAATGTTTAAGCATTTCAATTAGATTTTCCTTTAAATTATTATCCCAGTTTTTTATTAAGTTAAAATAATTATCAACTAATAAGCTTTCAGTTAAAGTGTACATTATTCCTCTCCTGTTTTCAATTCTATATATTACGAAAATAATTAATATTTATTATTTTTAAACCACTTAGTTATCATACTTTCTTGGTTGATAATTATTCAATGACTCTGTCCTAAGAGTAGGCTCGTATTGAAAAGACATAGAGGCATCGTGGAAAGCATTTGTTGGGAAACCTATTGCTAATATTTTTGATGAATCTGCTGTGGTTTTATATTCATTACCAAAAGTACCAAAATTATTATCCCACCAATGTTTAGTTAAAAATTGATTTTGTTGCATATTCATCAAAAGTGCATCGTGAACAATTGGAAGACTTCCCCATTGAGTGCCTATTATAAATTTTTTGTTGTCTCCATCTACAAGCTCTTTTGATAAAGTTGTATCTTTTCCATTTATATGAAAAATCAATTTATTTGGTTCTTTATCCTGGCAATAGATATTGAATCTCATTGTTAGAAATAATAATATGATTGTCATACCTGCGATGGCAGGTATCTGTTTTAGATTTATTGTTGACATATTCCTTATTCCTTATTCCTTAATAATTTTAAAGTTATTAAAGCTGTCATTACAATTAAATTTTAAATAATATATTCCAATTGGAAATTGTGAGAAATCTATCCTAATTTGATTATTTTTATTTTGAACATCGTTCGTTACTAATATTTGACTAATTTGATTTGAAATAGTATATTGAATTATTGGTAAATTGCAAATTGTTTGTATTAATAAAATATTATTTACAGGATTTGGATAAATAGTATTTTTTATTGTTTCATTAATAACTGAAGTTTTATTATCTAATAATAGTTTTTTTATTTTTGAATTTGCTGAATATATAAATTTATCATCTTTTGTTATATTTATACCATAAGTACCACCTGAGATATCTCCATACTCAAAAACAAGTTTACCTTCGTCCATATCCCATATTTTTATATACCCGTCACTTCCACAAGTTGCAAGGTGTTTTCCATCAGGTGAGAAGTCAAAACCATTAACATCTTGTGGTAATTCTTTAATTATTTGAAAAGTATTAAAATCAATAATAGCAATATGTCCGTTATATTTAACTGCTATGTATTTTGAATTGTTATCAATAATTCCACCATAATAACCTATGTTATCTTGAAATTTTTTTATTACTTTTCGAGTTTGCAAATCCCATAAAAAAAGTGAGTGCCCATATTTTGAAAATGGATTCAAATCTGACCTTGCTATATTTGCTAACAAATACTTGTTATCTTTAGAAAGGCTAAGATTAGTAATGGTCAAATATTTATTATAACATAATGAATCATCAGATAAAGAATATAAATACTCTCCTGATTTGGTATTGTATATATCTATATAAATACTATCTTTTGCAATAGTATTATATCCTCCACCTATGAAAAGGTAATTATCATTTAACGCAATTGAGCTTGCATCTAAACCATGTTTTATTCTAACTGATTTAATTAAACTACCAGTTTCAGTATTTAGAAAATAGAACATAGTGTCGCCTGAAACACCATAAACTAATAAAGCATTATCAGGACTTAGTTTCATTTGTGAAATTTGACCGTAACCTGTAAAATAAGTCCAAACAGTATCAGATTCTGTATTTGGACTTTGTGCAAAGAGAGAGCTACTAAAAAGTAGCAAAGCAAGTGAGTGAATAAGAAATTTTTTCATAAGAGAAAATCCAAACCATTTGCAAACCGTTTTAAAATGGTTTGCTTGTGATATATATATAATAACATAATTTAGCACCAATCAGTATTCCAATTTATGAAATATTTAGTTTATTTCACACAAGTTCTTTTAGAAACAAAAGATTTTGTATTTGGTTACTTTGAATAGCGTCCAGCTTTAGCTGGATGTAAAAAATGTAGT
>JAPLFM010000002.1 GCA_026390675.1 Candidatus Kapaibacterium sp.
AATGTATTCATATGTTAGATTTTAAGCAGCCAATCATTTTTATTGTTATGATTTTCTCTCTATTTTATATGTTTTCCGAATTATCAGATGATATTAAGCGAGTACAAGAGCAACTATCTTCAATTAAAGATGAGAGTAGGGTTTTTAATGAAGAAATGATTGAAAAAATTACTAATCTTGAATACCAGCTAGATGATATTGAAGAGCAACGCTATAGATAATAAAGTATTAATTACTTTTTTTAATCTGGCATCTCCTGTAAAAAAATTAAGCTCTAATTCCATCATCAAATGGCTTCCAAGACGAATGCTGTGAATAAACACCTATTTGCTCTTTTAGATAAAGGGTAAATAATATTGCAGAATAATTTATAACTCCAATAAAGCTTATTTGATCTGAATTAATAAGAATTGACTTAAATTGTGTTGAAGTTCCCTGTATATTAAAAGTTGCATTCTTTTCTTCTAAATTCCAAATAAGTGATATTTCGCTGTCAGTCATTCCCGTTTCGGTCTCTATAAATTGATTTTTCTTGTCTCTTACAGTGCTTGTGTTTGGAAAATAGTATAATGATCTACCTTGTGGATCTTCACATATAGCTGTCAAAACCTAGGAATAAGCAATAGAACAAAAAGTTATTAAATATATATAAAATCATATATTCATCCTTATATTATCAATTAACCTAACATTCCCAAGCTTTACTGCCCCAAATCTTCTACCCTCATATTCTTCGATATAATAAACCATAAAACCTACAGATTCTAACTCAGTTTTAACAGCCGAAGACACAAGGTTAGATGAAAGTAGTTCTGGAAATAAAGCAGCTTTTTTTAATTCAATCTCACTTAACCTATTATTCCTTGAACTTAAAGGTAAGCCATCTTCATTCCTGATTGTTGGACAAGAAATGATCTCGGTATCAAGCAAAAAAGCCTTAGCCATTTCTCTAACCAAATGCAACTGCTGATAATCTTTTTCGCCAAAATATACTCTTGTCGGGCTAGTAATTAGCAATAGTTTTAGTACGATAGTTAAAACGCCAGTAAAATGGCCCGTTCTAGAAGCGCCTTCAAGCATTAAACTATACTCAGAATTTTCAGTAACTCTAAAATTATAATTATCAGGATAAATTTCCTCATAACTTGGCAATATTAAATAATCTACTCCTAGATTTTTAGCCAAAATTTGATCCTTTTCTAGAGTTTTAGGATAATTAGCCAAATCTTCTTTATGATTAAATTGAGTAGGATTGATATAAATTGTCAGTATAGTGAGATTATTATCGCTAACTGATCTCTCCATTAAACTTGAATGACCATGATGTAAGTTACCCATGGTTGGTACAAATCCAATAGTAATATTATTCAATGTTTTTTTTATTTGTTGCCATTCTTTAATTGAATTAATTACTTGCATTTTGCTTGACTCCATAAGAATGAGCTACATCAGGAAATATACCTGAATCAACATCAGAGCAATATTGATTAACTGCATCTTTAATCAATCCGTGAATATTTAAGTATTTCTTCAAGAATTTCGGATTAAAATCTGGATCCGCTCCTAGTAAATCTTGCAATACCAAAACTTGCCCTGAGGTACCAGAACCAGCTCCGATACCAATAGTTGGAATTGATAAGATATCTGTTATAGTTTTAGCAAGTGAACTTGAAATACATTCTAGAACGATAGCAAAGCAGCCTAAATCTTCTAGTATTTTTGCCGATTCTATTAATTGTTGTGATGCTTGCTCCCCTTTTCCTTGAACAATTGAGTTACCAAACATATTGATCGACTGTGGGGTAAATCCTAGATGACCCATTACTGGTACCCCTGAGGCAATAATGTGTTTAATTAAATCTTCATTTCCAAACACTCCTTCTAACTTTATTGAATGGGCGCCAACTTTCATCAGTTTTTCTACTGATTCCATAGCCAAGGGAAGCGTTTTACGATAAGAAAGAAATGGCATATCGCCAATAATAAATTTGTTGTTAATACCTTTTTTTACCGCTTTTATGTGAGTTTCAATCATGCTGGTATCAGCAGAAACTGTAGAATCAAAACCATGCATAACCATAGCGCTAGAATCACCAATCAACACACAATCCACATTAGTTTTTGCTAGAATTTTAGCACTCCAATAATCATAGCAGGTGATCATTTTAATTGGCTTTGCTTCTTGTTTCATTTTTAGAAAATCATTGATGTTCATTATTTTTTCTCCAGCTTGTTATAAAGGCTTCATAAATTGGTAAGAAATTATCATTACGCAAAGCTTCTAAGTTTTTACTTATTGTTACCACATCGCCGCGAACCAAAGGCCCAGTTAAAGCTTTAGTGTGATCTTTAAGTAAGTTATTAGTTGTTGCTTTAAGATAAGAAAAAGCAGCTTCTTTAGGAATACAAAGCGTTGATTCAAGTTCGTTAAATAATTTTGACCAAAGAATCGTGGTAAAATTTCCACTCATTACACATAAAGCATGATAATAAGCCTTTTGAGTTTTAGAAATGAGGTAAACTTGATTATTTAGCTGTGGAAAGATATTTTTAAAGTCTTCTAATTTTGAATCAATAAGGAATGGAATTTTTTGATAAATGTGATAATCATATAATTCTTTACCAAAGCTCATAAGCGGGTGTATGGCAATGGTATCATCAATATTCATACTTCCCGAGCAATGAATCAATATTTTATCCTTGATGATAGGGTTTTGTTCAATAAATCCTGGAATAGCATCATCGCTAATAGCTAAGATTATAACATCACTTATAGAAACTAAATGCTCTAAGTTACCAATTAATCGGTTCCAAATGTTAAAAGCTAAGTTGCTAAGAGTGAAATAATGAGAAAGATGACTACTGAGTCTACCAGACCCAATAATTAGATAATGTGGTATTTGTCGCATGGATCAAATCCTTTTAGTAAAATTATATTTTAATTTTGTGTCTAAGCCTTAACGGTCTCTAGCACATTTTTCTATAATTAGAACTTTTAAATAACTTGTCAAACAATTTTTCTCTGACAAATATGAAACGATCAATTTACAATTTTATAATTTAAATTATATAAAAACAAAGCTACTTAATCTTAAAGTACTTTTCTCTTACCTGATAAGTAGCGAAAACTAATTCGGTAAATACCAGAATTTAAGGAATTTACTCCTAACTTTAGGTACTTTAGGTACTTTAGGTGGGTTGTTATGAGAATTTTGATTTTTAATAGTTCATATTACCGGAATTAGTTTTAGTATGTCATAAATCTAACTTACTAGTGTTTTCTTGTTTTTAGGATGAAGCTAGTCGGTAAGTAAGGAATATCAAATGTATGCGAGGATATGAGCTTACTTTATAGTTAACTAGTCTATAGTTCTTATTTGAAGAAATCTTACGTTCGTTGGTATTTTTTATTATAAACCTTACCGTTACCTGAGCATAACTAAACCCTTAATGCTTTATCTATAGCACTTTTTTCTAGTTAATTATTTGACTAACAGTTGATTTTTTACTAATATTCTTATATACTTAATTAATACATTATTTATATAAATAAAAATATTAAAACTAATTGTAATTAAAGAAAATGACTCACCAAAATAAGTTATCGGAGCTTGCTAAGGAAGCTAACAAATCTTACACCACGACAGAAGATTTTTCCTCTAATAAATATGATAAATATCAAAAGAAGAGAGAGGATTTTCTTAAGGTTTATTTCAGTAACCATTGTCATATACAAAAATCATGTACGGTTTTTGGAATAACCAGGGTAACGTTCCATGAATGGTATAAAAAATATTCTGATTTTAGACAGAAGTGCGATAATGTTGTAGATGAGATGAGTGCTTTAGTAGATGATGCTATGATAAAGCTTATAGTACAAGGTCACCCCGAAACTATTAAAGATGCACGTAAATGCTTAAAAGGTACATCTAAATTTATAGTAGGTAAGTATATTAATTATAACTTAAAGAAGCTTAAAACTTTAGATGAGATTAAGGAAATAAGGCTTAGAGCTATAGCTGATTTCGGTAATGGTGTAATTGATCAGGACACTGTCGAGATCATTAATGAACTACTTGATAGTTTAGTAGA
>JAPLFM010000132.1:0-8413 GCA_026390675.1 Candidatus Kapaibacterium sp.
ATGAATCTAAGTTCATCAATACATTTTCTACATACCAAGGTAATGATATGTTTAATGCCATCGAAAATATTTCTTTGCTTTCCATAAATGCAATTTAAGAAATATTTTTAAATTACCCACTCAAAATAGAGAAGAACCTTTTTTACTTTATTTTTAATTAGATTTAAAATCATATGTTTTGCTTGAGTTATAAATTAATTGTGATCGGGTAATGTAAAATAAAATGTGCTACCTAAACCAACTTTACTTTTAATCCATAATTTACCATTGTGCTTTTCAATAAAATCTTTACATAGCAATAAACCTAAACCGGTGCTTGGTTCTTCTTCAGTTCCTGGTCGTGATTCTTTATGTTCAATTTTAAATAAATTATCAATAGTTGATTTATCCATTCCGGTTCCATTATCTTTTACATAAATTTCAGTATACGAACCGAACATATCGGTTTTTTTTGAATGTTTTGAAACAGAACCAATTTCGATTTTCCCACCTCTATGAGTAAATTTAATTGCATTTGAAATTAAATTCCTAAAAACAGTGTTAATCATATCTCTATCAACTTTTAGTTCAGTATCGATAGATATATTATTAATAAACAATATTTCTTTTTGTTTTGCTGATTCAGAGTAAATGTCCAAATTTAATTCCACTAATTCAGAAATCAACAAGTTCTCAGGGTTAAACTCTATTAACCCACTTTGCATTCTAGCCCATACAAGGAGATTATCTAAAAGTTTATATAAATTTTTAGATGAAGTATGTAAAATTGTACTTAATTCTTGCAATTCTTTAATTGTAAAATTGTTAGAATTTTCGGACATAATTTTAGTAAGCCCTAACAATCCGCTAAAAGGAGATTTCAAATCATGTGCAATAATTGAAAAGAATTTGTCCTTTGAGGAATTTAGTTCTGCAAGTTCTATGTTTTTCTTTTTTATTTCTTCTTCGGCATTTTTTCTTTCAGTTATATCTCTAATTGTTCCAATCATATTTACTGGTTGGTTATTAGAATCAAATTTCAAATTGCCAATCCCATAAACCCATCTTTCAGTCTTATCACTTTGCCTAATTATCTTGTATTCTTTTTCAAATTTGATTCTTTTACCTATTACTTCTTCATTAAAATAATTTGTCATAATTAGTTGCCAATCTGGATGAACAATTGAAGTCCAACTATCAACTGTTTTTTCAAAATCTTCACTAATACCAAAAATTTCATTTAATACTATTGAACTTTCCCAAATTCCTGTTTCAACATTTAAATTGTAATTGCCAATATTTGTTATCTGCTGTGTTTCCTGCAAAAACTGTTCACTTTCTCTAAGTTTATTCTCAATTTCCTTACTTTTAGTAATATCAACACATGCTACAAGTAAAATTCTATTGTTAATATCATTAATTGCAATAGCAGACTCGTGTACATTAAGTATGCTTCCATTTTTATGAACTTTTCTTAGCTCCCATTGGAATTGAGTATTTGGATTCTCAAAACATTGAACAACTTGTTGTGTAACTAATGATTTGTCTTCATCATAAAACAAATCTAACACATTACTACCAACTAATTCCATTTCACTATAACCTAATGAATCAATTCCCATTTGATTTACAGACAGGATAATATTTTCAGAATTAATTGTAAAATACATAATTGGTAAATTTTTATATAAAGCTTTGAATTTTTCTTCACTTTCTCTAAGATTTTTTTCAATTTTTTTGCGTTCTGTAATATCAGTAAAAGTGCAAACTACTTGTTGAACAGATCCATCTGAATTTAGATGAGGCTCAGCATTCACTAGTAACCAAACTCTATCACCTAAAGTAGGGCGATAAACCCCCATAGTTACATTTCTTATAGGCTCTTTAGTTGCAATTGCTAATGGTACAGGGTGTAAATTGCCGGGAAAATCAGTTCCATCTTGGTGAATAACATTCCAGCTTGGATCGAAAGAACTTTTGCCTAATAGTTGTTGTTCACTTAGACCTAATAGTTCTAATGCCTTTTGATTACTTAAAATAATTTCAGCTTTTGGTCCTTGAATAAGTACGCCAATTTGCAAATTTAATACTAAAAATTTAAACATTTCTTCGCTTTTTTTAAGGGCTTCTTCAGCTTTTTTTCTTAAAGTTATATCAAAGAACACAGTAACAAATCTTCCATTAACAAATGGAGATGTTGAAACATAAAAATGTTTTTTATTCAAAGGGCTCAAAATTTCTGTATATGCTGTTATGTTAAGTTTTTTGTGATTTAACCAAAATGATTTAACTATGTTTGGAGACATTGAATATAAATCTGAAGCTAGGCTATTGATTACTTCTTTTGAACTATAGTCAGCAGTAGAATAAAATGCTTTATTCACTTCGAGTATTCTATAATCAACCATTTCTTGCTTATCATTAAAAATCATTTCATTTAAAGCAACACCTTCTGACATTGTATCAAAAAGTAAATTTGACTTTTGATCTATTTCGATTAGTTTTTGTTCGAATTGATTATTCTTCTCAACTTCAATTTTAATTTCAATTTTTAAAGATTGATTTTCTTGTTTTAACTTTTCTAATTGTAATAAAAGTTCTTCATTATTTAGTTCAATTTTGTTCATCTAAATATCAAGTAAATTTGGTAGAATATGAAATAGCAAAAATACATTTATTTATTTTAAAATTTCTATAATTTAAAATTGAATTACTATTTTATCAAAATTTTCTTTATTTAATATTATTTTTATTTAAGTAATAACAAACATTAACAAAAGCTAGTTAATTATAGTTAATTTTGTAAATAATTTAAATTAACTTTATGAAAAACTATGAAATTAATTATTCCGATTCTTGTAACTTTATTAACAATATTTTCTGGATGTGTGACAGCTGGAAAGTATGATGCAATGGTTTTTTCCAAAGATTCATTACAAAAAGAATTTGATTCTTTGCTAAATTTTAGCAATCAAAAACAAACTGAATTTGATTCTAAAAGTAAAGGTGATAATCAAAAAATAGTTGAATGTAATAATTTTTTAAATAAATTGCGTGATGAGCTTGACAAAGCTAAAGCTTATTTAGAACAAATAAAAGCATCTTCATCAGATGAAAGTAAGTCATTGACCAACAAAATAGATGATTTAGAATTGATGAAACTAAAGCTAGAAGCATTAATTCAGAAAAAAGATAGCAAATTGGAAGAATTGAATTCTAAACTAAAAGCTAGAGAAGATGCAATGAATTCACTAAGAGATAAATTAAACAAAGCACTTTTGGGATTTACAGAAGGTGGGCTTACAGTTTCGATTAAAGATGGCAAAGTGTATGTCTCACTTTCCAATCAGTTACTTTTTAAATCTGGTAGTACAGCAATTGATAAAAAAGGTCAAGAAGCACTTTTTGAACTTTCAAAAGTGCTTAATCAACAAAAAGATTTAAACATATTAGTTGAAGGTCATACTGACAATCAGGCAATAGCTCCGGGAGCAAAATTTCAAGATAATTGGGATTTGAGTGTTTTACGCTCTACAGAAGTAATAAGATATTTAACTCTTCAAGGTAGTTTAGATCCCACAAGAATAGTAGCATCTGGGAGAGGGGAGTTTTATCCTATTCAAGTTGGAGATAGTAAAGAAGAAAGGGCTATGAATAGACGTACTGAAATAATATTGACACCAAAATTAGATGAGATAATGAATCTATTAAATAAATAAAAAGTTAAAGAATATTGAGAAGATAAGAGTATTGATTTGAAAGTCAATACTCTTTTTTTTGACTATACATCTACTATGAACCCCACCCAAAACCAAATCCCAAATTGCTGTCGCAATTTACCAAGAGGAAGATGAAACCAACTTCTAAAAAAAAATACCAATATAATAATTAATTTAGTTTTTCGTATATTTGAAAAATAGAATTAAATAAAAGCAATTAATTATGAAAGAAGAAACTTTGAATTTTGAGAAAGTTTGGTTGATGTTTCAAGAAACTGATAAGAAGTTCCAAGAAACTGAAAATCAAATCAAGAACTTAGGTAAAGAGATTGGTAATCTTGGCAATTCATTTGGTAGATATACTGAAGGTATGTTAGGTCCTTCAATTAGAAAAATATTGTCGAAATTAGGAGCAGATAGTGCTTATGCAAATTTCACAGATCCAAAGAAAAACAAATTTGAATTTGACTATGTTGGTACTGTTAATGGTGCAGTAAATAAAGTATTTTTAGTAGAAATTAAAACAACATTAAGCGAAGATCATATTGCGAAGTTTATTGAAAAGTTAAAGATTGTTTCAAATGAAGTATCAGATTTTAAAGGCAAAAAAGTGATTGGTGCAATAGCTACTGTTAATTATTTAAAAAAAGATAGAGCAAAAGTATTAGAAAATGGTTTGTATTTTTTGAATATTTCAAATGATATTGCAAAATTAGATTCACCAAATAATTTTGTACCGAAAGAATTTTAAATCAACTTTTTTTAAGAACCCCACCTCAGTCCTCCTCAAGTGGGTAGATGAATCCAACTTCTAAAAAAAATACTAATATAATAATATATTGATTTATTTAACTTATATATAATGTTAAAGAAAATTATTAACAAATAGAATCTTAACCAAATCTTAACCAATCATTTATTAAACCTTAATACTAAAAAGCGAATTTTGTGAATTATAAATTTCCAAAAATCTATTTTAATATTATTGGTGTCTAAATGTTATCTTTCAAATCATTTTTAATTCATATCATTACTTGTTTTATTCTTTTGTCACATGCAAATTATAGTCAAGATAAACCTACTATTGTGGGTAAAATTATAGATTATAATACTGGTGAAGTGCTTAGAGGTGCTTCTGTTCTTTTAGTAGAGGCAAAAAAAGGTGCTTATAGTGATGTTAAAGGCGAATTCAAAATCAAAAATGTAGAAACAGGTGTTTATACTTTCAAAGTATCATACATAGGCTATCAACCTCAAATAATTCAAAGATTTGAAGTAACGCCAGTTGGAAATAACAAGCCTACAACCATTTCATTAGTTTTAGAAGCTACTCAAACTAAAGATGTAATTGTTACAACAACAAGAGCAAATGATAATGCACTTGCAATGCTAAACCAAAGAAAAAATTCTTCGCAAGTAAGTGATGGAATAAGTTCAGAAGAAATCAAAAAGATGCCTGATGGTGATGCTGGTCAAGCTTTGAAAAGAGTTTCAGGTGTAACTTTAGTAGGTGATAAATTTATTTATGTACGTGGAGTTTCTGAAAGATATTCTAATACAACTCTTAATGGTAGCTCACTTGCTACAACTGAACCAGATAAAAAATCATTTTCGTTTGATATGTTCCCTGCAGATTTTCTTGAAAATGCTAATGTTGTAAAATCATTTACTCCGGATTTGCCAGGGAATTTTGCTGGTGGATTAGTTCAATTAAATACTATCGATTTTCCTACAGAAAGAAGAGTTAAATTCAACTTGTCAAATTCAATAAGTGATAATGTTACTTTTAAAGATAACAAATTTATGACTTATTCAGGTGGTAAAAATGATTGGATGGGATTGGATGATGGTACAAGAGCTTTCCCAAACAATCCACTACTTAGTAAAAGTAATTTTGATAGATTAAGACAAGACATGAGATCTTCTGATAATAATCTTTTACTTAACTCACAATTAAAATATCAAGAAGCAATTCAATCATTTAATAATGGTGTTTGGTCTCAAAAAAATATTGCAGCACCTATGAACACAGGATTGAATTTCTCATACTTAGATATATTTGAAGTAGCTGGCAATGATTTGGGAATGTCTGCAGCCGCAGTTTATAATTACGGTTATAGCTACAATGATATTTATAGAGCTAATATTAATGGAGATGCTTCTAAGTCAATTGATGATTCTCGTAATGGTAGCCAATCAACTTATTCAACTAATTTGGGTGGAATATTTAACTTAGCTTATAAGATAGGAAGTAACAATTCAATAAGTTTGAAAAATTCATATAATGTATCTAGTGATAATGAATCTACTATTGTAATTGGTCAGCAAGCTGGTAAAAATGAATCTTACAAACAGTTTGGTTTTCAATTTTTAGAAAAAAAACTTTTTGCTTCTAATCTAAAAGCAGAGCATACTTTTGAAGCATTAGGTAATTCTTCGCTTGATTGGAATTTGGGCTTTTCTAATTCTCAAAGAAATGAACCAGACTTTAGAAGAGTAAGATACTCTAAACCAATTGGAGCTCCTGATTCTACTTATTTGGTTGATATTGGTGATTTGCCAGCTGGCTCTGGAAGTAGTGTTGGTAGATTTTTTTCAAATTTAAATGAAAGTGCTTATTCTAGTGGTTTTAATTTCAATATTCCAATTGAAACTGCAAAGTTAAAATTTGGAGTGAATTATGAAGCAAAAGATAGAGATTTTACTGCACGCTCAATGACTATAGTTAAATCTTATAATGTATTAAGAAAATATATAATTATAGATGGTTTAGATACACTTCGTGATACGCCAGTAGAAAATCTTCAAGATGATTTTGATCCAACAGTAAGTGGTAAATTTGGTATTAATTCAAATATGCAAGAACTATTCAATTCTCAAAATTTTGGTGTTCACGGATTGGGTTATTCAGAAGATTCTCAAGATAGAGATTCTTATAGAGCTAACGAAAATGTATTAGCTGCTTATGTGATGGGATCATTCAATTTTACTATGTTTGATGCAAAATTTAGAGCAGTAACTGGACTTAGAATTGAAAATAGTCAACAAAATTTAACTTCATATTATGTTGATTCAAATATTGTAAACAAAAAGTATAATGATGTTTTGCCTGCATTAAGCTTAGTTTATGAATTATCTTCAGATATGAATTTACGTACTTCGCTTTCTCAAACTCTAACTAGACCATCACTAAGAGAATATGCTCCATTTACATTTTATGATTTTCAATCCAAATTAAATGTAAAAGGTAATCCAAACCTTCAAAGAGCATTAATTCAAAATTATGATGTAAGATGGGAATGGTATCCTGGTTTAGGTGAAATGTTTTCGGTTGGAACATTCTTAAAGACATTTAATAATGCAATCGAAGAAACAATTGAAATCACACCGGGTGGATTTAATAGAACTTTTGGTAATGCTCAAGGAATAGCTAATAACTATGGAATTGAATTAGAAGCAAGAAAAAGTTTGTCATTTATAACTGATATGCTTTCAGATTTTGCATTTAATGTAAATGCTTCTTTAGTTAAATCAGAAGTTACTATTACTCAAAATACTAAAACAGAAACTCGCCCAATGTGGGGGCAATCACCATATACAGTTAATATCGGATTATATTATACGAATCAAAATACAGGTACAAGTTTTAGCTTAGGATATAATACTTATGGTAAAAGAATAATACAGGTTGCTGATATTAATGTTTTTAAGTTTGACAATCCTCATGTTTATGAATTATCAAGAAATATAGTGGATGTATCAATTTCTCAATTATTTTTCGAAAGACTTGAAGCTAAATTAGTTTTAAAAGACATTTTAGCAGAACCATTAAATTGGGAACAAGGTGGAATTAAAGTTTCTTCAAACCTAAGAGGTAGAGGAGTTGCTTTAAGTTTTGGTTATGCATTTAAATAAATTATTTTTACTTTTTAACTCTTTTTGGAGCTTTTATGAAATATTCTTACAAATTATTACTTTCAATTGTAACATTATTTGTAGCTTTTTCAAGCATTGTGTTTTCGGCATTAACTATTACAAATCCTATTAAAGGACAGTCTTATAGAGTAGGTAAATCAATCCCTATAACTTGGGATACGACTGGACAAACAACTTATAATAAAACTTTTAAATTCTATTGGACTGAAGAAGGAACAACTTCTTGGAAAGTTTTACCTTTGCCTAAAGGCAAAACAGAGTTTTTAGATGCTTCTGGCGGTAAAGCGATTGGGTTAGTAAATACTACTTTACCAAATATTGATAATAAATATATTTATATTAGGATGGTTGATAAAAATGACACTACAAAATTTTCTGATGCTGTACTTGTAAAAGTAACGATGCCAGCTCCATCAGTTGTAGATTCAACATTAAAAGGTGATATCACTGGAATAATTACATTAAGTTCAAAAAAGATTTATGGTCTTGATGGAGTAGTTTATGTTCAAAGTGGTGGAGTTTTGAGAATTGATCCAGGGACAGTAATTAAAGGTGATAATACTAAAACATCAGCAATTTGCGTAAATCGTGGTGGAATAATTTACGCAAATGGAACTGCACAAAAACCAATAGTAATGACATCTGGATTGCCAGTAGGTCAAAGAGATAGGGGTGATTGGGGTGGTTTGTTGATAATGGGTAAAGCTAAATCAAATTTAATTGAATCACCAATTGAAGGTGGAATAGCAGATGATGCAACAATTAAGAAAAATGGATGG
>JAPLFM010000132.1:8448-10120 GCA_026390675.1 Candidatus Kapaibacterium sp.
AGTGGGGTATTAAGATATTTAAGAGTAGAATTTGGTGGAATAGCTGAATCTCCAGATAACGAGTTAAATGGTGTAACATTTGGTGCAGTAGGAAATAGAACAATTGTAGATTATGTTCAAGCATCTTATTCTGGTGATGATAGTTTCGAATGGTTTGGTGGAACAGTAAATTGTAAACACATTATAGCTTACAATGGTATAGACGATGATTTTGATACAGATAATGGTTACAGAGGTAAATTACAATTCGGTATTGGACGTAGATTTAATGATATAGCAGACATTTCAAATTCAGAATCTTTTGAAAGTGATAATGATGCAAGTGCTTCAGAAAACCAACCATTTACAAATCCAATATTTAGTAATTTTACTTGTATTGGTGGAGTAATGGATACTTCTTATACAGCTTGGTCAGCAGGAGCAGATTATTTAACTCGCTACCATCCTAAATTTTTAACTTCGGCACAAATCAGACGTAATTCACGTATGGCACTATACAATTCAGTTTTAGTAGGCTGGCCCGCTGGAGTTGAATTAACAAATAATAATACAGTTAGAGCAGCTAATGCTGATTCTGTTAAAGTTAAATATAATGATTTCTATGGTATCAGAGGAAATAAATATTTCTATGCTGGAGGTTCAACAACATTTAGTGGAACAGTTTCAACTAATTGGTTAGCAACAACAGGATTTGGCAATAACATGACAAATGGTATCGGTAATGTTGGAACTTTAGCTGGTTTGAATGATGCTTTTGCAAAGGGTGCAACATTTAATCCTTCTCCAATTTTAGGGGCGAATTATTTAAATTCTGCAACATATACTGATAACGATTTATCAGACAGCTTCTTTGAAAAAGTTTCATTTCGAGGAGCAATGGATGCTAATAAAAGATGGGATATAGGTTGGACAGAATATGATCCTATTAATAATGATTACAAGCCACTAGTTACTTCGACATCTTTTATCAAACCAGCAGTGAATGATTCTTATCGTGTAGGTAGATCAACAATTCTGCAATGGGATACAACTTCTCATTTGACAAATGGAAAAACTTTGAAATTCTCTTGGTCATTGTCTGCAAATTCGACAAGTTGGTCAGTTTTACCAATGCCAAAAGGCAAATTAGAATTTGTAGATGGTACTGCTTTAAAAGCAACAGGAACAGTAAACACAACAATGCCTAACATAGCTACAGCTACATTATATATTAAATTAGAAGATAAAAATGATCCAACATTTAATGCAATTGTAGGTCCAATTACAGTAACAATACCAGCACCAGGAGTCGTAGATTCAACATTAAAAGGTGATATCACTGGAATAATTACATTAAGCTCTAAAAAGATTTATGGACTTGATGGAGTAGTTTATGTTCAAAGTGGTGGAGTTTTGAGAATAGAACCAGGAACAATACTTAAAGGTGATAATACTAAAACATCTGCAATTTGTGTGAATCGTGGTGGTATAATTTATGCAAATGGAACGGCACAAAAACCAATAGTAATGACATCAGGACAACCAGTTGGTCAAAGAGAAAGAGGAGATTGGGGTGGCTTACTAATTATGGGTAAAGCAAAATCAAATTTAATTGAATCTCCGATTGAAGGTGGTATTGCAGATGATGCAACAATTAAGAAAAATGCTTGGTTTGGTGGAACAGATGATGCAG
>JAPLFM010000203.1:0-9289 GCA_026390675.1 Candidatus Kapaibacterium sp.
AAAAATTATTCTAAAAACTTACCCGAGGGTAGCAATCTAGTTTTGAATATAAAATTAGAAACTTTGAACAAAGTAATTGAAAAAGTAACTTCAAATAGAGTTGATGATATTACTATTATATTGCCACCCAAAAAACAAATAATGAATGAAGAAAAGAATGTTTTTGGTATTAAATATTCAAATTATTTGAATATTGATACTGGTAATGTAAAGTTAGATCTCAAAAAACTAAAGTTTGATAAGTTTGAAAATAACAAAATTTATGCTACTTTGGAAATTGAAGGAAGTGGTAATGTTAAAATCTCTGGCAAATATACTGGGATTCCTGCTTCAGTCAATCCTGATATAGTATTTTATATGTATGAAACATTTACTTTAGATGCAAACTCTGTAAATGGTGTTTTAGTTCTGAAACCAAACAAGAAAACTCTAAAGCTTAAAACTAAAATATCAATTAAGTTACTAGAGTGGTCTGTGCCTTACTATCAAGAGATACCATTGGAAATAACTGATTTGATTAAACCAATATCTTTCCCATTGTCAGTACCATCTCAAATTATGTTTCCTTTACCTTCTGAAACTTTTTCTAATAATAGATTAGAGTTTGCTCCTTTTAATGTTGAATTAAAAGGAACTTCAATGAAAGCACATCAAAATATAATTGATTATAGAACTGACATTGAATTTAAAAGACACACAAAATGAAAATAGCTGTAATTACAATTGTAATCTCTTTTCTTCTAATAGCAGGACTATTCAATTTGTATTGGTCTTTGGGAGGCAAATCATTTAAAAAACTTTCTAAAGTATTTCTTGATTTAGAAATTGATAGCTATTTGAGACAGATACATTTTTTCGCTTTTTTAACTTTTATTGCATTTGTTATCATAATACTATTTACTGTAGGGATAATACCATATAATGGAGATTTGTACCTCTTTAAATCTGGGTCAATTGGTATTGGATTTACATTTATTGCTAGAGCTTTTGGAGATAAAAACAAATTTGGAATTTTTAAGAAAATAAAAGATACAGAAGAAGCTAAATTAGATTCAATTTTTGTTACTCCATTTTGTTTTGTTTTTGGGATTTTGATTTTTAGCTTAGTTTTTCTATTTTAAAACTGTAACTCCTGTATTAAATAAATAATTAATAGAAAATGTTAAACTAGCAATTCTGGGATTATATTCATCAGTAACTTTTAAAACGAATGGTTTTGGCATCTTATCTTTCAATGGATCATTTAATTCAAAACTGTTATATGTTTCATTTAACATCATTGAAACTAATACGCTTGCATTTACTGTTCCTGACTCATCTGAAAATAGATTGAAATTGCCACCAAACTTAACCTCTGTTAGAGTTTTGATTATACCAACATCAATTTTAGAACCATTATTTGCTGATTGAGGAAAGCCAAAATTAAATCCAAAAAGTAATCCTTCAAAATTTAAATAGGGAGAAATTGCAATATAACTTATTTGATGATTAAACTTTTCACCTGTGCTTGCATTTTTAATTTGAAATGGTTGGTTACTATAAGCCAAGTCTAAAACAAAACTAAAATCTGTACCTCTATTTAAAGGTGCTACTACTGTAAGTCCAAAATTTGGTACTTCCGATATTGCCAACCCACTTTTTCTTCCCTCAGGAGATGTTACTATGTTCATCCCTGCCGATTCCGAAATGAAAGGACCTACAAAGAGTGTTTTAGATTCTTGAGCAAAAATTGCTGTTATTGAAAGGAAAAGAATAATAATAATTTTTTTCATAATTTAGCCATTGAAATTAATTTTTGATTTAATTTATCAAAAATTGTGCTAAACTATTTGATTTTTAGTGTTGCTTTAGATTTTAATTCAGAAATATCAGTTTTGTAATTGCTTTGAGGGAAAGATTTGGTATATAAATCTATTAATGACAAGGCTTCTTCATACTTTTTGATTTTTATAAGCACAGAAATTTTACCAATATAAGCTTGTTCAAAAAATTTAGTATCCTCATAATCATTTATTACAGAATCATAATATACAAGTGATGATTTGAAATATTCTAACTTTTTATAAAGCTCGGCAACGCTAAATTCACGTTCAGCAAGTTTGTTTCTCAAATCTTCAATTAACTTATTTGCTTCATTAAATAGAGAATCTTTTGGATATAGATTTTGAAACTCTTGAAATGCTGTTAATGCTTTTTTGGTGTAATCTTGATCTCTATCAAATTTTGGAGTTTGCTTATACAAGCTTAAAGCACTTTTAAATAACGATAATTGGCTATATTCGCTACCAGGATACAATCTGCGTAAAAGATTATAATTAAATGAAGCCATTATATACTTTTCTTTTTTGAATTCTATCTCTGCCAAATAGTATTGTGAATCATCAGCATATTGACTTGCCGGATATTGCAATTTAATTATTTCGAATAGTTTTTGTGCTTCCAAATAATTTTTATCTTCAAATTCTTTCAACCCTGCTTGGAATATACCATCTGGGGTTCTCATCTCTATCCTATCAGATGCTGATTTGCAAGAAAAAATAAATAATAACGCAAATAAAACAATTGGAATTCTAAACAAATTATCTACTTTTAATATATTAACAAAAATCGAATTACAAATTTAAGAGATTAGATTTAATTATAGCTCTTAAATAATTTTGTCAAGAAGATTGTAATTTGTTGTAACTTCGTAAATGATTTGTTACAAATCTAATTCAATTTTTTTGTTTTCAAAATTGCTTGAATTCACAAATTTATATTATTTTAACTATTTTTAAAATATTCTGTAACCTTATTTGTGTTTGAAGTGTCTTTAGTATGTTGAAAGTTGTAACTTTTGTAAATCTTTTAAAAAAGTAACTATATGAAGAAGTTTTTTGTAGTTTTCGTAATGGTTTTGTTTTGCTCATCTCTAACGTATTCACAAAATGTCTTAGATACTCTTTGGCAAATACGAAGTGGAGCTTCTCCTGAAATAGGAAGATTTATAGGTTTTGTACAAAACCCAATTGATAGTAATATAGTTGTATCTATCTCAAATGATGACAATATTAATCCAGTAAGTTATATTGCGCAAATAGATTCTAAAAAAGGAAATATTAAAAAGGAAGATATTGTTCCAACAACTTACTTGAATTTATGGTACTTAAATGACTCAAATAATTTTTTGGTTCAAACATCACATTTGGAAATAATAAGCAAGAATTCTTATGAAAGAGTATTATTAGATTCAATAGAAGCATACGATGTTTTTTATAATAAATCTTTAGATAAAGCAATTTCTAGTTGGAAATCTTCAATAAAAATTTATGATACAAAAGAGAAAAATATTATTAAAGAATACAATGAAAGTAATTACTTTCATAGAGCCAATGTTCAAGTTTATAAATCTGTAATTTCAAATTACAATAAATATTTAATTTACAATTCAAGTACTCAATTATCCCCAAATCCACCTTATCCAAATATATCAGAGCTTGTAGTATTAGATTCAAATGGGAAAGTAGTCTATATTGACAAAAATGATTTAAACTTAAGTTATGGAACTCCTGAAAGAATATTAGCAATATCTAATGATCAGAAATTAATAGCATATATGACAAGTGAAAATAAGAGTACGATTAAAATATTAGATTTAACTACTTTAAAAGTAGTTAAAAGTGTTTCGATATTGAATTTACGTCCTCTTTTACTTAGATTTTCTCCTGATGACAAATTACTCTTTCTTGGTAGTGAATCAGGTTTATCATATTTCGATTTAGAAAATTGGAAAAGAAAATTGATAACAGACGATGGAGTAATTGATAACTTTAATTTCGACTTATTTAATCCAAATATAATTTATATTAACCTAGGTGGATTATTTCAAGCATTTAAAATAAATTATACAACAAGTGTAAATAATGAAAATCCAGTTGCCAATTTATTTATTGCAAATTATCAAGCAAATACTCATTCTTTAAATTTAAACATGAATTTAGTAAATAATGGCAATTTAATGGTAACATTGTATAATATTAGTGGCAGTCCATCAATGACAGTGGAAAACAGTTTATTCCAATTGGGAGAAAGTAGTAAAAATTATGATATGAGCATTTTACTCAATGGATCTTACTATTTACAAATAAAAATAAATAATGAAATTATTTATCCAGCTCTTAATTTTATAAAGGTTAATTGATGGTGGAATATGCAATATCTACATATTTTTAACGTCAAAGTAACATTAGATTGTCCTCTCTCCAGAAGTGGAGAGAGTTAGAGAGAGGTCTTTTAGCAATGTTCTTTGAAAGTTAAAAGCATTTTCCTGTCACTCCTGAGTCGGCAGGAGTCAAGTGTTTTTCTAGATTTTTCATTCCACTCAAAATGACGAAAAAAACATAAAAAAACGCTAAATCACTGCAAAAATTGAAATGGTTTTATTTACAGAATTTGGAAAATAAAATGAAGTGTGAAAAAAATATCGTCTAAATTTGTCAAAAAACACACTTTGGAAAACTTATTTGGAAAATTGCGAGAGCAATTTGTCTTACGCCATCTTGATTTGGTATTGCAAAAGTGGGGTTCTTAATTTGATGTTCTTTGAAAAACCAAATTAAAAATATACCCTGAAACGAGTTCAGGGTGACGGGGAAAAGACAAGATAAAAAACACTAAATCACTAAAAAAAACATAACTATTTCATTTTTAATCTTACTAATTTTGAAGGTCCTTCCATTACAGCATATAAAGTGCCATCAGGTGCTTGCTTTACATCTCTAAATCTAGCATAACCCTTCATATTAATGATGTTTTTAACAGCTTTGTTGTCTTTTATTTTTATTCTTACTATTTGAGTGCCAGCCAATGCACCCATTAAAATATCTTGTTCAATTGTTGGATAATTATATTTGACAAAAGTCATCCCACAAGGTGCAATAGATGGAACCCAATGCATTATTGGATCTTCATATCCTGGCAATGAAGTATCTTTGCTAATTATTGTACCATCATAGTTCACACCAAATGTAGCCTTTGGCCAGCCATAGTTAGCTCCTTTTTTAATTAAGTTCAACTCATCTCCACCTTTAGGTCCATGTTCGTGAGCCCACAGCTCTCTTGTATTAGGATTAATTGCCATACCTTGAATATTACGATGTCCGAGCGACCAAATTTCCCATTTCTTCTTCGTGATACCATAAAACGGATTATCAGTTGGAATAGTTCCATCGTCATTAAATCTTAATATTTTACCAAGATAAGAATTTGTATCTTGAGCAAAGTTTGGAGTAAACCTATCACCTACACTTAAAAACAAATATTTATTATCGTCAAATACAATTCTACTACCTTGATTATTTTGTCCTGAAATTGGTTGGTCAACCTTAAAAAGTTCTTTGTAGTTTATTAGCTTTGTTCCGCTTAATTCACCTCTACCCATTGCTAATACCTGACCACCAGTTCCACTCACTGTATATGACAAATAAACATAATTGTTAGTTTTAAAATCTGGATGAAGCACTACATCCAAAAGGCCACCTTGCCCAGCAGCATTAACAATTGGTGTACCTGTAATTGTTTCAACTTTACCAGTTTTATTGTTTACTTTGTAAAGAGTTCCAGACTTTTCAGTAATAAGCATTTCATTATTATTTAAAAATGCTATTGACCAAGGATTAGGAAAGCTAGTATTTAATATAATTGAATCAGCAACAATTTCAGTTATCTCAATTGATTTTGCATTTGGTTCAGATTTGAAAATCATACTATCAATTTCAGATGTTTTTAAACTAACAATACTATCTTTAACTGTTAAGTTAATCATATCAATTGCAAATGTTAAATTTGAATTCTCATCCAATTTAAATGATTTAGATTCGTTTTTTTTATAGATTATCAAAGCGTTTTGATTATTTGAACCTTTCAAATTAATACTATCAATTTCTGATAAATAATACATTTTTGAGCTACCATCAATGTAGTTAAATTTTACTTTTGATTCTTCAGATAGAAGGTTAAAAGCTATAAAGATTAATCCTAAAATAAACTTATTCATATTTTCCTCTTATTTAATTAAAAGCATTTTCTTTGAGAGAAGTACATCACCAACATTGATTTCATAAAAATAGGTGCCGCTTTCAACTCTATTATTTTTAGAATTCAAACCATTCCAAATTAAAGAATTTCTACCTATTTTGCAGCTTTCACAAATCAAAGTATTTATCAATTCTCCTTTTGAGTCAAAAATATTTATTTTGATATCGCTTGGTACTAATAAATCAAACTCAATTGTTGTTTCATTATTAAACGGGTTTGGGTAATTATCTTTAAGTACCAAGAAGGTGTTTGGAGAGTCTTTAACATCGGAAGCAATTTCAAATTTTATTGACCTAATTTTATCAATAACAATTTTATCACTTTTACCAGTCTTAAGTTTAATTAAAAGTGTATCACTATCTGCTTTTGAATTTGAAGTAAAACAAAATATATATAACAAACTGATTGTAAATATTTTCAAAACGGTTTCCCCTTTAATTTAACTAATGTGCCAATCTAATAAAATAATAAACCAAAAAGTAATACTTTTGTTACACTCGTTTAAACAAATTTTAAATAAAAAATGAGTCCTCTATTTTAGAAAACTCATTTCTTAATATTAAAACTTAATTCTTAATGACTAAATATTATTGATCTAATTGTTTTGACTCTCTATGATATCGATTTATAATATTTGGGTTAGGATGTAAAACTACTTTTGATTTTTCTTTCCCATCATAAGGCAGAAGAGAAAGAACATATCTCATACTTTCTAGTCTTGCTTTCTGTTTGTCATTAGCTTTTACAATCAACCAAGGACAAAATGAATTATGAGTTTTACTAAACATTTGTTCTTTATATTTAGAATAACTATCCCATTTCTTTTGAGCTTCCATATCAACAGGGCTTATTTTCCACTGTTTCAAAGGATTATCCATTCTTGATTCAAATCGTTTCAATTGTTCTTCTTTTGAAATTGAAAACCAAAATTTAATAATAATTATTCCATCTTCATATAGCATGTGTTCAAATTCTGGAACTTGTTGCATAAAAGTATCATAATTTTGTTTTGTACAAAAACCATTCACTGGTTCTACTACAGCTCTATTATACCAACTTCTATCAAAGAAAACTATTTCACCTTTATTAGGCAATTGTTTTATATACCTTTGAAAATACCACTGTCCAAATTCATCATCAGTTGGTTTTGCTAAAGCTACAACACGCATTGCTCTAGGGTTCATGTGTTCAGTGAATCTTCTAATAGTTCCACCTTTTCCAGCTGCATCGCGTCCTTCAAAAAGGATAGCTACTCTTGCTCCTGAAGTTTGTATCCATCTTTGGAGTTTTACTAACTCAACTTGAAGTAATTCTAATTCTGTTTCATATTTAACACTCCAAAGAAATTTTTGAGCATTAGCATTTTTGCCTTTAAAAAGATTACGAATATCATTTCTAGTTTTTAGAAATTTCAATTCTCTAAGAGTAACTGTTTGATCTAAAACACTTTCGCTTGAATTTAAAATGTCATCTTTAGTCTTCGATTTGTCAATCAAATTAATTCTTACATCATCATTATTTTTTTTAGCAACATATCTTCTCTTAGGAATAATATCAGTTGGTTTTCTTTTTGTTTGAGAAACAACTTTTGATGAATCAATTACTTTCTTTTCCATAATCTTAAACCAGTATATTAAACAATATTTTTCTATTCAATTTGCAATAACCAAGCCAAAAGAACAAATATCGGCAATTTCCTAACTTTCTTTAATTTAATGTACTATTATATTTTTGTTCCGTTTTTAGCAATATCTTCAATCCCTCTTACTAGTTTATCTAAATCTTTAAGCGAAGTATATACATTTGGTGTAACTCTAACTCCATGTATATTCTCCCAATTTATACCAACAGTATGAATTTTGTACTTTGTTAAAAGTTTATTGTCAATATCTCCTGGTTCCATACCTTGAATTGAGAAATTACCAATTGCACAAGCATACTTCGGATCTAAAGAGGTATTTAACTTTACTTTTGGGATGTCTTTTACTTTTTCTGCCCAATAGTTTTTTAGAAAGTGAAGCCTAGCTTGTTTTCGTGCTGTACCAATCATATTATGAAAATCAAGCGAATACCCAATTGCCATTTCACTAGCAAAAGATCTAGTTCCTAATGATTCAAATTTCCTAATATTATCACCGTCTGGTTTATCATTAGATAGCAAAGCCCAAACATCTTTGATTTTATCTTTTTTGATATACATTAATCCACTACCAAATGGGGCAGACATCCATTTATGCAAACTTGTTGCAAAATAGTCACAATGTAAATCTGGAATTTTATAATCCATTAAAGCAAATGAATGTGCTCCATCACAAATTACATCAATATTTCGTTTGTGAGCTTCATCTGCTATCTTTGCCACTGGTTTTACTTGCCCAGTCCAGTTTATCATGTGTGTAAGATGAACAACTTTAGTTTTATCTGTAAATGCTGAAACATATCTTTCTACAAAATAAGCATCATCCTCTTGAGGTAAATCAAAATTTAACCAAACAAGTTTAATTCCATCTCTTTTTTCTCTTTGTTTCCAAGCATTAATCATATTTGGATAACCTTGCTTAGATAGAACTACTTCATCACCTGCTTTTAAATTAAGTCCAAAAATAATTGTATTCAATCCTTCAGTTGAATTACGATTGATTGCAATTTCTTCTGCAGAGCATCCAGCAAGGTCAGCAAGATTTTCTCTTAGAGGTTCTCTTCCAGCATCTAAAATTCGCCACATATAATACGAAGGCCCTTCATTGCACATACGATTATATTTATCTTGAGCATCTTGAGTTACTTTAGGTTGTGGAGCAACACCACCATTATTAAGGTTAATTAAATGAGGTGAAACAGTGTACGATTCTCTCACCCAATACCAAAATTCTTCATCTTTGGCAAATTCAGGGGGAGTAAGATGATTAGATTTAGTCTCTGCAGCCATCAGTCCATCTTTTAAACTATTTTCAATACTACTAGCAATTGCAAAGCTACCTAAAACAGTAGCCATTTGTTTTACAAATCCTCGTCTTCCACTCATAATATTTCCCTTTATAAATAATGTTTTACAAATTACAAAATTAATTTAATTTTTAAAAGAGAATTGTTGTTTTAAACATCAAAAATCACAAATAAGTGTCAGAAAAACTCCACACATTTTAGTAAAAACAATTAAATTTGCAAAAATCTAAAATATATTGATTATTTCAATAATTATTTTGAAAAAATA
>JAPLFM010000203.1:9298-16013 GCA_026390675.1 Candidatus Kapaibacterium sp.
ATTGTAAAATGAAAAATTATCTTTATAAATATATTTACGAGGTGTATTATGTTCAAATCTATTACAAATTCTAGATTCACTAACAAAATTATTTTTGTTGTACTTTTTACAATATTTAGCTTTGTATCTTTAGACTTACTTTCTCAGGATTATGGTGGTTATACCGACCCTAAAACTCCTGGAAGACATAGTAGACTAAATATTGATTCTGCTAATGTTGTTGTGAAGCCACATGGAATTTATACAGAAGTAACTACAGAATTTTGGTATAGATCAGTTGATCTTGTTGCAAATACTGACACTTTAGAAATGTATGCTTTGTTCTCTTTGCCAGCAACCGATTTTATTAATGATTCTTGGCTTTGGGTAGAAGATACTCTTGTACATGCAATGATAATGGATGTAAATTCAGCATCTTTGATTTATGAAAATATAGTTCATAGACTTCATAGAGACCCTTCAATTTTTTATAGGAGAAGCACTTCGGGTAGCTATGAATATAGAATTTTCCCAAATGTTGGTAGTCAAAGTAGACATGCTAAAATATCGTATTTTACAAAAATGAATTATACTAATGGTTTGGCCCAATTTACATTTACACCAACAATATTAAATTTATCGATAAATAAAACCTTTCCGAGAAAGTTCAAATTTTATTTAGATTTTAATTTTACAGGAGTTAATTTTGGATCATCACCACCAAAATTGACAACCTCAACAGATAATATTGGGAAAAATATTGAATTTACAACTACAAGTTCAACTTTACAGCAAACATTTTCTTATGATTATGATTTTACTGCCCCATATTTTAGCAAATCTAAAAGAATTGATGACCAAGAATACTATTTTACAATGTTTGATTCAAAGATACTAACTTCAAATTATATCAATCAAAAAATTAATTTTTTAATTGACTTTGATTTAAATAGAACTTCAATTAATGCAAAAGATATGATAACTCAATTAAAGAAAGTAATTTTATCTAACTTGAATGAATTGGATTCGATAAATATAATGATTGGAAACAAATCAACAGTAAATTTATTTAATAGATGGGTACCTTGTAATAAGGATACTATAAATTTCTTACTAGATTCTAATGTATTCAAAAAAATTGGTTTATATAGTAATCTATATGAGTTAATGACTGATGGTGTTAAATTTAATAAAAAGTTTAATTCAAGTTCCTCAATTATGCTGCTTACAAGTTCTGAATATTGCCCAACACCTACCTCTGCAAACCCATTAATTGAAGAGTGTGTTAGTATAATGTCTCCTAATAATTACAAGATAACAACTATTGATTTTTCTGATATTCGTTATTCTGATTATACAATAAACAAACTTAATTATAAAGGGAATCAGTATTTTAATGAGAAAATAGCTGAAATAACTCATAGTGAATTTTATACTACAAAAGTCAACAACTTAACAATTGAATCAATGATAAGTACATCTTTTGTTAATTCAAAAGGAACAATATCTGAAGTAGGCTTATATGTAGATCCAAAAGATGGGATATCAATATCTAAAACAACAGAAAGTATAAATGTTGGCTCAAATAAAAAATTGATTTATGAATATGGTAAATTAGAAGGGAGCTTACCTGTTGAAGTAAAATTCTCTGCTTTACTTGATGGTAAAGCTGTAATAAAAAGATATATTATAGATTCGTCAAATGTAATAATAAATAACGAATCTGCTAAAATGTGGAATTGGAAATATCTTAGAACTCTAGAGGATAAAAGTAACAAATCAAGTAAAGAGACAGCTGATTTGTTAAAAAGAAGTATAACAAATAGGATATTGACTAATGCTACTGCTTTCCTTTGTTTAGAACCTTGGATGATGGTAAAAGATACTACTTTGAGTGATGATGAAGGAGGAAATAATAATACAAGTTTTGTTCAAGAAGATATAGTTGAAATTGGTTTGGAAGTTACTTATGGTCCAAATCCAATTACAAACTTTGCTTCCATAAAGCTTGATTTGTCTATTTCAGATACTAAAATTTTGAATGTTGGTATTTATAATATTATGGGAAGTGTAGTTAAAGAATTTACATTTGATAGCTTTGCAAAGATATTAAATCTTGAATGGGATACAAATAATGAAGGAAATGGTAAATTACCTTCTGGAGTTTATTATTTGATTATTAAAACCAACTTAGGAAATAAAGTTTTGAAATTGGTAGTTGTTTAATATATATTTACATTTTTAAATCTTCAATATGAAAAAAACAATATATATTTTAGCTTTTGCTTTATCATTTTTAAATCTTCAATCTCAAGGTTATGAACTTTGGGGTTGGGGGTATAATGGTAATGGTGAATTTGGCGATAGTACCAAAATAGATAAGAATATTCCTTCAAAATTAAATCAATCGAATAATTGGAAATCAATTGCCTTGGGTTGGTCACATACTATAGCAATTAAAAGTAATGGAACATTATGGGCTTGGGGGCTTAATGTAGATGGTCAATTAGGTAGCGGCAATAATACAAGTTTGTTCGTTCCAACTCAAATTGACTCTGCAACTGATTGGGTATCAATCACTTCTGGAGTTAATCATTCATTTGCTATTAAAAATGATAGCACTTTATGGGCTTGGGGATATAACTATTCAGGTCAATTAGGCGATGGCTCAAACATTTCCAAAAACAAAGCTACTCAAATTGTTTCAGAAACAAATTGGAAAGCAGTTTCTTGTGGCAATAAACATACTTTAGCTATTCAAAGTGATGGAACTTTATGGGCTTGGGGTAATAATTCTTATGGGCAACTTGGCGATAACACTTTAATTCCCAAAAACACTCCAGCTCAAATTGGTACTTCAACTAACTGGGTGAAAGTAATTGCAGGTTACAATCACTCTTTAGCTATTCAAAGTGATGGAACTTTATGGTCTTGGGGTAATAATACAAACGGACAATTGGGAGATGGTACTACCAAAGATAAAAACATCCCCATTCAAATTGGAAATGATAAAGATTGGAAAATAGTTTCAGCGGGCGAGCTTCATACTTTAGCAATCAAAAAAGATGGAACTTTATGGTCTTGGGGTAATAATACTAATGGACAATTAGGCGATGGAACAAATTTAAATAGAGATACACCAACTAAAATTGGAAGTGGTTCAGATTGGGAATCCATTTTTGCTTCTTACGAACATACTTTAGCAATCAAACAAGATGGCACTCTATGGTCTTGGGGTAGGAACGATTTAAATCAATTGGGTGATGGTTCTGGTAAAGACAAAAACAAACCAACTAAAATTGGAAATGATGCTGATTGGAAATTTATTTCTGCAAGTGCTGCTCGCTCTCTTGCTTTAAAAGGTACTTCAATCACAACCTACTCACTATCAGGTACTATAAAAGATGAATTCAATAATCCTGTTCCTAATATTACATTAGTATTAACGGGTGCACCAAGTGGTACTACCCAAACCGACTTAAATGGTAAATACATATTTTCAAATTTAATAAATGGTAAATATGTAATAACGCCATTTGAAAATAATTTATATTTTTTTTCACCTATAAGTAGATTTTTAACTATAATTAATAGAAATGTTTTAGATAGCTTAGATTTTATTGCTTTAAGTATTCCAATTGATACTAAAGAATATGAAGTTTGGTCTTGGGGACTAAATTCTGATGGTCAATTAGGAGATGGAACATTTCAAAATACATCAGAACCTATAAAAATAGGCACTAATACAGATTGGAAATCAATTTCTGCTGGTTATTCTCATACTATAGCTATTAAAAATGATGGTACTTTATGGGTTTGGGGAGTTAACACTGAAGGTCGACTTGGTATTGGAATAGGTATATACAAAAATACACCATATCAAATTGGAAATGATAAAGATTGGAAGTCGATTTCTGCCGGTAATGCTCATACAATAGCTATTAAGAATGATGGTAGTTTATGGACTTGGGGATACAACTTCAATGGACAATTAGGTGATGGTTCAAAAAAATCTAGGTATATTCCAATGAGAATAGGCACTAATACAGATTGGAAATCAATTTCTGCTGGATATGGTCATACTTTAGCTATTAAGAATGATGCTACTCTATGGGCTTGTGGAAGCAACTACTATGGAGAATTAGGTAATGATATTGATATTTTTGGAAGTAATAATCTAGTAGAAATAGATATAAACAAAGATTGGAAATCAATTTCTGCTGGAAAGTATCATTCTTTAGCTATTAGAAATGATGGTACATTATGGGCTTGGGGAAACAACAGCTTTGGTCAATTAGGAAATGGAACAAGTTTAGATAGATATAAACCAACTAAAATTGGAAATGAAAACAATTGGAGATCAATTTCTTCTGGTTATAATCATAATATTGCTATTAAAGAAGATGGTAGTTTGTGGGTTTGGGGAAGTAACAGTAATGGGCAATTAGGTGTCGGAGGGACTAATTATGACATTAGATTACCTATAAGAATTGGTACTAGTACAAATTGGAAATCGATTTCTGCAGGTCCTGACTATTCCATTGCAATTAAGAAAAATGGTAGCTTGTGGGCTTGGGGAAGTAACAGTAATGGACAATTAGGTGACGGTACAATTATTGATAAAATATTACCAACACAAATTGGAAGCGAAAACAATTGGAAATCAATATCAGGAGGCGGAAGACATTCCATTGCATTAAGGTTTAGAATTACTACAAACATTGAATATGATATTCCACTTAACACAAATATTAATTTTACTGAAACAAAAGATGAAATTATAATTCAAGATTTAAATGAAAATGATGAAATTCAAATATTCAATTTATTTGGGATTGTTATTGGGAAATATACAGTTCAAAATCAAAACGAGTTCCATTTTAGTAAATCAAATTTGAATGGAGTTTATTTTGTCAAAGTAAGTTCAAAGACAAAAACTAGTTTCTTGAAATTTATAAGTATTAAATAAATGCTTATAAAAAAAATGGAACTAATTTGTTTTCCTAAATTAAAATGATTAAATTTGAAAACATTTATTTTTTAAATATTATAAAATATCAAATATGAAAAAAACAATATCATTAGTAGTTTTAGTGCTTGTACTATTTACTACAACTTTATTATCACAAAACAAACTTAACGAATATAAAGTAGGTCATACTTTCAAAATTAGCTTACCCGAATATATGAGTAAAACCTCTGGTTTAAATACTTCCGCAGCTATTCAATACAAAAGTTCTGTAAAAGATGTTTATGGCTTTGCAATTTCAGATACTAAAGAAGATCTCTTATTATCAGAAATGAAATTTTCTTCTATAAATGAATTTTATGAAAGTTTCATTATTACTTTTTTAAAAGATGAAGAAAAAAGAACTGTATCAGCCTCGAAATCTAAAAAAATTGGTGAAACTAATTTTATAGAATCAGACGCTTCTTATTTTGATAAAGAAGCAAAAATTGAGATTTTTTATCTAGTTGGGATAGTTGAAACGAAAACTTCATTTTATAAGGTTATTTCTTGGTCAACGCTTGATAATAAAGATAAGTTTAAAGCTGATTTCCAAAGAATACTATATAGTCTTAAAGACTAAATTGCTTTCATAAAATAAATCAGATAAATGGAAAATCTTGAAAAAGCAATTAAAGCATCATATTTTAGTATAATTGGCAATACTTTGCTTGCTTTAATCAAAGGAATTACAGGAATACTCGGTAATTCCTTTGCTATTATAGCAGATGCAATTGAATCTACATCAGATATATTTTCTTCATGTTTGGTGCTGTTTGGATTGAAATATGCAAATAGACCAGCAGATAAACACCATCCTTATGGATATGGAAGAGCTGAGCCCTTAGTAACATTTGTATTAGTTGGTTTTTTAATTATTTCGGCAGTTATTATCGCCTATGAAAGTATAAAAAATATTGCAGTCCCCCACGAACTTCCACATCTTTGGACTTTATTTATCCTTGGACCAATCATCTTATGGAAAGAGTTCTCATATAGATTAGTATTAAAGAAAAGTAAAGAAACAAACAGCTCTTCATTAAAAGCAGATGCTTGGCACCACAGAAGTGATGCTATTACAAGTGTAGCAGCTTTTATTGGGATTTCTGTTGCAATATTTTTTGGTAAAGGATATGAATCTGCTGATGATTGGGCTGCTTTATTTGCATCAGGATTTATTGTTTACAATAGTTATTTAATATTCAGACCTGCGCTTGGTGAAATAATGGATGAACATTTAAATGAAGATCTTATTGAAGAGATTAGAGTTGTTTCATCTCAAGTTGAAGGTGTTGTTGATACTGAAAAATGTTATATAAGAAAAGCTGGTATGAAATATCATGTAGATTTACATGCTATTGTAGATGCAAACATCTCGGTTAAAGACGGACATAATATTTCACATAGATTAAAAGACCAACTATTAAACGAAATCCCTAATTTAGGTCAAATCTTAATTCATATTGAACCAAATGAATAGAAAATTCAAGTAAAAATCATTTCAATTTTACTTTTTGAAGTAAGCTAATAATTAGAATTTAGAATATCCAACAAACTAACAAATATTTGAATTTACTAAATTATTTTCTTAAACCCAAATAATTCATTAGAAAATATTATTCATATTTAACAGGTAATGTAAATTGCCTAGAATTATCCCATAATCCAAGAAACCATTGCCTTCGTTTTGGATCTAAAGATAATTTCAATATTTTAGAATTTCCTTTT
>JAPLFM010000069.1 GCA_026390675.1 Candidatus Kapaibacterium sp.
TTATTAATGAAAAGAAGTTTAACAAGTATTTTGGAACTATCCAAGGTGAGAAAAACAAAAAAATACCTGCTGAATTTGTTGAAATTGTTAAAAAAGAACCTTTAATAGCAAATAAACAGTTTTATTATGTAGCAAATTTTAAATCTGATTTTATATTAAAAGATAATTTAAGTGATTTTATAATGGAATTGTATTATATAACCAAACCTTTAAAAGACTTTCTTACATTGGCTCTAAATTCTTAAATTGGATTTTTTTCTATTTGATTTAATTTAATATGATCAAATGAAAACAATTTAATTAAATACTAGTCGTCAAATTCGAGAATGAGAATACATAGTATTAAATATTGGTAGTTATAATTATTTTAAGGTGTTAAAATGAAATTAATAATTAACTTAAACTTTATGTTTGCATTAAGTTTGTTTATCTTGTTAAATAGTTGTTCTAAAACAAATGATAATACTATTAAGCCAAGTACAGAAACAACAAAGCCAGAGATATTAAGCTTGATTTCAAAAAAGAGCCAAATATTTGGAATTAGTGATGCAACAGATATTGTTTGCAATGCAAAAGGTGGTAATTTAATTTATAAATGGGAAGTTGATTTAGGTGATATTATCCCTCAAGGTAGTGATCACTCTAAAATAAAGTTTTCTGGAGCGGCTTGTTGTGAAGGTGATAAAGAAATAACTTGTACTGTTTCAAATGATAAAGGAAGTGTGTCTAAAACAGTAATTGTTAAAATTATACCAGAAATAAGAATACCTGCAATCAATGACTTGTCAACAGATTTAAAAGAGATTCACTATGGTACAAATGAAATAGCTCGATTTAACTGTTTCGCAATAGGTGGTGGCAATATTAAATATGAATGGGCTGTTGATTGCGGGAAAATAATTTACCCAACTAGTGATAGCTCAAAAGTTCAATATCTTGCAACAGAAGCATGTAAAGGTAATAGATTTGTTTCATGCAAAATATCAAATGAAAAAGGTGAGGATACTAAATCTATTCAAATTAATGTTTATAAATAATTGATTTATTTATGAAAATATTTAAATACATTTTAATTATATCATCTTTACTAACGTTGTTTAGTTTTGAAGTGCATTGCCAATGTTGTGCAGCAGGTAATCCATCAAGTCTGAATAGTTCAATTGGTTTAAGTGGTGGAAAAGACATTTTAAATGTGAATTTATCTCATATATATTCTCAATCTGATACCTACTATAATGGTATTAATTCCACAAGTAACAAATATTCTTCAAGTAACTTTAATTTTACATATCTAAATCTAACATACGGTTTATCAAATAAATTAAGAATATCTACTGATATTGGATATTTTATAAATAAATCGCAAACTTTTGAGTCGTCAAACTATACTCGGTCTACCCAAGGTATTGCCGATGCTACTTTGGGTCTTATTTATAACACATATAAAAGTGATGACAAACTGTTTGATTTGTTTCAAACAGCCAAAATAACTTTACCTGTTGGACAATTTAGACAAGAATTTGATGGGGTAGTATTACCTATTGATTTCCAGCCTTCATCTGGAAATTACAAATACAATATTGGTTTGATCCTTTCAAAAAGATTTGAAAAAAGTGATTTTTCTTTAAACTCTTCTATTGCTTTAGAAGAATCAAAAACAATTGAAACTGAAAGTTCATTTCATAAATATGGCAATCTTTATAATGTATCTTTAGCTTGTGTGTATAATATAATGCAAAATGTTGTTGGACTTTTACAAATTCGTGCTGAATATAGAGAAAAAGCTTTAAATGCTGCAAAATCTAATAATAATATATACTCATTTATTAATGCTTCAGGTGGAAGTTTGGTATATTTATCACCACAGATAAATTACAATTTCAATGGTGACTGGTTTTGTTCACTACAATATTCAATACCAATTTATAAAAATGTTAATGGAGAACAATTAACAAATAAATATTATATAACTGCAAATATTTCTAAGAGTTTTGACTTCTCAAATAAAGAAAAAAATATTAATATATTATCAGAAAATATTAATTTATCAAATATAGAATTTCAAATTAGTGGCAATTGTGAAATGTGTAAAGAAAGAATAGAAAATGCAATTAATGAAAATATTAATGTAGTTAAATCTGATTGGAGTATTGAAACAAAAACTGTTAAAATATATTATAATAATGATATAAATATTGATGAAATAAAAAAATCTATTGCAAATATTGGCCATGATACTGATAAATTTAAAGCAGATTTAAATATATATAATAAGCTCCCAGAGTGCTGTCTTTACAGAGATAACAAATAAATATTATTTAAAAAAAATATTTATTTTTCAAATTAATATTTAATATATATTTATTCAGAATCAGAAATATCATCATAATTAATATATTTTATTTTGTCTGAAATTTCAATATTTATTTGTTGAATTGTTTTGTTTTCAATATATACAAACCCACCAATATTTTGGTGCTTATATAACCAAGAAGTAATTATTTTTACTTCATTTATTTCCTCAATAGTATATGATGTTTTCAACTCAATATTTTCAAAATATATGCTATTTATTTTATTTAAAATTAAATTTAAATGTGCTTTTCTTCCAATTGTTTCTTGATATACTAAAATCCCAAATTTAAATATATAAATATCAATAGTTTTATCAATTTCAGAATTTAGCATTACAATAATTAAATTATTTTTTTCAATAGAAGTAGATACATTTTCATTCCTAGAAAACAGTCTTTTTATTTCATTTAAACTATCCCGTATTTCACTTGCTTTTTCGTAATCCATATCTTCAGCAAAAGCATCCATTTTACTTTCATATTCTCTAATTATATTATCAGAAAACCCACTTAAAAAATTCTTAACTTTCAATACTTCTTCAGAATATTCTTCTTTACTTTGAAGCAAAGCACAAGGTGCTTCGCATTTTTTTATATGATAATAAAAGCAAGGTCTGAAGTCTGGTGAAGGTTTTAAAGGTGCTTCGCATTTTCTAAGTTTGAAAGTTTTATCTATCAAATCAGATATTTCTTCTACTAATAAGCCAGATCTAAAAGGTCCAAAATATTCAGCTTTGTCATCTTTAATTGTGTAACTTTTTTGCAATCGAGGATAATCATCATTTGTTTGTATTTTTAATAATGGATAATATTTGTATTCTTTATCCATTCTATTATATTTTGGTTTGTTTCTTTTAATTTCTTTAGATTCTAAAAGTAATGCTTGAAGCTCTGTTGGTGTTTCTTCCCATCTTATATCATAAATATATTTTAAAAGCTCTTTGACTTTTTTAGTATTATTATTTCCATTACTATAATATGATGCTACTCTTTTTCTTAACGATTTTGCTTTACCAACATATATTATTTGTCCAGATTTATCTAAATAGAAATATACACCAGGTGAGTCCGGAAGCTTTTTAATTTTATCTTCTATTTTTTGATAACTTTGTGGATATACTTTTATAAAATTGCTTGTCTTATTTTGAAAAACTAAAAGTTCTTGAAAAGATGAAACATTATGGTTCTTCTCTGCAATTTCAATTAAATTTATTAATATTTTAGCAGTTGCCTTTGCATCATCCAACGCTCTATGTCTCGAAATAATTGGAATTCCAAAATACTTTGCTAGAGAGCCAACATTTTTCTTTAAATCTTTATTAAGTAGTTTTTTTGCCAATTTATATGTGCAAAGTTGGGGCATATATGGGAATTCGAATCCTTCTCTTTTAAATGTTTCATAAACAAAGGAATAGTCAAATTTTACATTGTGGGCGACAAAGATGTTTGTCCCATTAGGAATTATTGTATTTGTCTTTTGTATTACATCTCTTGCTTCTGGCGCTAGAAATACCATTTCATTTGAAATACCAGTCATTTTAGATATAAAAGGTGGTATGAACTGATGTGGATTAATTAAAGATGAATATTGATTTATTATTTGTGATTCATTCACAACTACGCAAGCTATTTCTGTCATACGATGGGTAACTGCATCGTGACCGGTAGTTTCAACATCAACTACAAAATAATTAGGTTCCCAAATTGTTTGCATTCTTTAATAATGAGGCTTTATACATTAAACTTTTCATCATAGAAGAAAATAATTGCAATATATTTGAATATGCTATTTAGTAATTATTAACAAATTCTTTTTAATCTTGCTAAATAAAATCCATCAGTTTTATTTAAATGTGGAGTAAAGTAAATTGAAAATTGATCATCATCTATGTTTAAACTAATATTGTTTTCTAAGAATGATTTTTTAAGATTGTCGCCTATAAAGTTAGTATTTGATTTTAGAAATGTTTCAATTACTTCTTCATTTTCTAAGTTAAAAATTGAACAAGTTGCATATACAATGATGCCACCAATCTTGACAGTTTTAGAATACTTTGTAAGTAGCTCTAATTGCAATTCTGACTTTTCTTTTATTGATTTTGAATCAATGCTGTATTTTAAAAATGGATCTCTACGTATTGTACCAGACCCGGTACAAGGAGCATCTACAAGAACATAATCAAATTTATTTTCAAAATCTATTATGTTTGAATCATTAATAATTTTAGATTTAATAGAATTAAAACCAGCTCTACCTTTTCTTTTTTCTAATTCTTTCATTCTATCTAAATTGACATCAGAAGAATGAATATGGGCACCATCATTCGTCAAATATGCTAAGAGTAATGATTTACCTCCAGCACCAGCACAAGCGTCTAATACTAATGAATTTGCTTTAGGGTTTAATCCATAACAAATTAATTGGCTTCCTTCATCTTGTATTTCAATTTGACCATTTTTATAAAAATCAAAGCTATCTAAGTTGTACCTTTGGTTTAATTTTATACAAATTGGTGAATATTGTGCTTCAGTAAAGTTAATATTGTTTGAATTTAACTCATTTTTTGTTTGATTCATGCTGTGTTTTCTAGAATTAAGCCTAATATCAGTTGATGCTTCATAGTTTAAAGCTAATAATTCTTCTTTTAGATTTGATTTTAATACTTCAGAAATATTATTTAAAAATACTTCGTTATATGAATATAGCTTAGAAATACTTTCATAATCATCTTTATTTATAATACTAGTAACTCTATCAATGAAATTATTTCTTATAAAAGTGCAGTCTCTTTGTTCAATGTTGGCTTTTTTAATTAACCATTCATCCAGTGCAATATTTATATCAGATATTTTACAGAATGATTTTATGAGATGAATCAAATCATTATACTGATTAGAATAGATTGGATGCTGAATAAGAAGTAATAGATTGAATACTTTTAAATTAATATAAAATGTATCATTTGATGAATATTCTGTAACAAAATTGATACTTATGTTATACTTATAATATGCAAAAGCTAGATTTGAAATTACTTTTCTGTCTTTGCTTCCTAGAAATTTTTTTAATGAAATTTCTAGATTTATACTTTTAGGTAATATTTAACAATGTTTCAAAATTCATCAAATCTTAACATATATGTATGAAATTAAATAGGTTAATAAAATCACTTAAACATTATTGGGAAAAACAATGTTTTTTTAAGATAAATAATGAATTTCATTTTTAAAACTTAGCAATAATTAGATAAAACAACTTAAATAGTGAATAAAAAAGCTAATAAATTAAAAAATTATAACAAAACTTTGAAAATTCACAAAATATATAATTTGTTGATAAATATACTAGATACGTGGAAACTTCAAGAAATCATAAATCACAGTATATATAATAGTTGCAAAAATGGGATAAAACACTTTTTTTATTCAAAAAAAATGTTGTATCTTGCTTCTTGGTAATTAGCAATTTATGGAAAGCTATGTTTAGTTTGTACTTTTTACCCTAAAATTAGTAGTTTTTGTATTAGTTAATTGTTTAACAAATACCGTGCTACAAATTGAATAACAAAAATGAAATGCTTGTTTTAATTAAGATTCGGCATTATTAATAGAAAATTTAATATTTAACAAAATTTATGGTGTTTTTTATGAAAAAATATTTCAAATGCTTTATAATTGTTCTGATTTTAGTCTTGGTAAGTTTTGCCAATACTATTTCACAACAAATTTTTACGCTAAAAAAGGCAGTTACTGCCAATGGTGGACTTTACTCAAAGCCTGCATCTGCAAACAATGGCTTTTATATTAAAAGTACTATTGGTCAACTTGCAATTGAAAAGAAAAAAAATGCAAATTCAAATGATTTAACTATGTATAATGGTTATTGGAGTAACTATTATGCTGTTAATGTTGAAGTTAAAGATGATCCATTGTCTGAATATAAAAGAATTAAAAACTACCCAAATCCATTTGCAGGAAAAACAAATATTGTTTACGAACTTCCTGGAACAGCTAGAGTATCTTTAATAATTTACAACATAAGTGGAACTGAAATAGCTAGGTTGGTAAATGGCATTCAGGATCAAGGTTCGCATTCGGTAGAATTTTCTGCTGTTAGTAACAGTGGTTTCGAATTTGGATCTGGATCTTATTTGTATGAATTAAATGTTGAACCATCTTCTATGGTTGGTAATGTAGTTTTTGAAGCTTATAGCATTCGTAATGTAATGGTATTGGTGAAATAATGATAAAGAAATTAAAATATAACTTATTTAATAAATTAATGGAGTGCTCTACAATGAGGAAATTCTATATTCTTCTTTCCATAGTACTATTAGGCTTACTAGCAGTACCAACATCACAAGTGGCTTTCAGCCAAGTTCCACAATTGCTTAATTATCAAGGTAATCTCTTTGATAAAGATTTTAAGCCAGTTAATGGTCAAGTTTCGGCAATATTTAAAATTTATGATGATAAAACTGCTGGTAATTTGGTTTGGCAGGGTGAATCTCTGAAAATAGATGTAGATGGTGGTTATTTTAGTGTATTTTTAGGTAGAGTAAATCCTTTTCCAAGTGAAATGCTTTGGGACAAACAATACTTTTTAGAAGTACAAGTTACAGGCAATCAAGCTGCTTATGATAGAGTTCCTTTGGTAACTTCACCTTATGCTTTTAGATCAATTTATTCTGATACTTCAGAAGTTTCTAAAAAAGCATTAAGTGTTGCTGATGGGTCAGTTGGTTTAGTTGGTTTAGCAAGTAGTGTTAAAACAATGGGTGGAGATTTGACTGGTCAATTGCCTAATCCTAAATTGAAACCTTCAGCAGTTATTGAAGCAATAGGTCCTGGATCAATCACTTCAGATAAATTAGCTCCTAATGTAACTACATCTCCTTCAGGGGCTGCTGGTGGTGATTTAACTGGTACCTATCCTGATCCAGTTTTAGCTCCTGGTTCTGTTAAAACTGATAGAATATTTGATGGTGCAGTAACTTCTCAAAAAATTAAAGACGCAACTATATTAAATGTAGATATTGCTTCTTTTACAATTACAAATGATAAATTAAATTCTGGTACTACTACTAATGGTTTCTTTTTAGCAGCCAATGGTGCTGGTGCCGTTAATTGGTCTAATATATTAACAAATTCAGTTCTTAATAATCCAACTGTTAATGGTGGTACGGTTAATAATTCTACAATAGGAAATATTACTGCTGCTGCAGCTACTTTTACAACTATTAATACTACAGGCAATACTTCTATTGCTGGTGCATTAAATGTAACTGGTGCTTCTACTCTAAGTGGTGCTGTTAATGCTAACAGTGTAACAGTAAATAATATCTCTGCTACAACAACTAATAATGTTGGAGTTAACGCTTCTGGTTCGATAACTTCAGGTCAAGGACTTACAGTTTCAGCTGGTGGAGCAAACATTACTGGTAATGAAGTAATTACAGGTAATAATACAACTACAGGAACAATTACTACTAATAGTGGATTGACTGTAACTGCTGGTGGTATTAATAATGCAAGTAATTACACTTCAGCTCTTGGTAACTTAACTTTAACTGCTGGAAATTTAACAGCTAATACAACATCATTTACTAATTCAATGACAAGTGGTACTACTACTACAGGTTCATTAACTGTAGGTGCTGGTGGTTCAACAAATTTAGGTAATTCAAATGTTACAGGAACAATCACTACTAATGGTGGTTTAACTGTTAATGCTGGTGGAATTAACAATACTAGTAATTACACATCTGCCGCTGGAAATTTAACTTTAACAAATGGTTTGCTTTCTGCAAATACTACATCCTTTAATAATAGTAAAGTTGCTGGTTTGACAACTACAGGTACTTTAGTATCAGGTTCATCTACTTTTGCCCAAACAACAACTTCGGGTAATAGTAATGTTCTTGGAAATTTAACTGTTAGCGGTTCTTCTAGCTTTACTGGACAAATAAGTGCAGGTACTGCAACATTTAGTTCAGCAACAATGACGAATGCTATAATTAATGGTGGTACATTAACAGCAAGCACAGCTAATATTACTGGTAACTTATCAGTTGGTGGAACATCTAGCTTTACTAATCAAATTAATGCAGGTACTGCAACATTTAGTTCAGCTACAATGACAAACGCTGTAATTAATGGTGGTATTTTAAATGCTAGTTCAGCTAATATAGCAAGTGGTACTATCAATAATACTATTATTGGTAATACTGTTCCAAATAGTGGAACCTTTGTTAATTTAACTGTTACTAATATTTTTGCAGCTGGTTCAGCTAGCTTTGGTTCTATTAATAGTACTCCTATTGGAAATACAGTTCCTTCAGGTGGTACTTTTACTAGTTTACAAGCTTCTTCATCTAGTGTTACTGGCAATTCTACAGTAAATGGAACTTTAAATGCAACTGGTGCTTCTAATTTTAGCGGTGCTTTAAATGCAAATGGCTTAACAGTAAATAATATTTCAGCTACAACTACTGGAATTGGAGTAAATGCTTCAGGAACAATTACATCTGGTGGTGGTTTAAATGTAACTGCTGGCGGTGCAACAATCGTAGGTAGTTTGGTTAATACAGGTAATACGAATGTAAGTGGAACACTTGGTGTTGCAGGTAATTCAGTATTGACAGGAAATACTTCTGTAATTGGCACATCTACATTGAGTGGAGCAGTTAACGCTAATGGTGTTACAGTTAATAATATTTCAGCTACAACTACTGGAATTGGAGTTAATGCATCAGGAACAATTACATCGGAACAATTACATCTGGTGGTGGTTTAAATGTAACTGCTGGTGGTGCAACAATCTTAGGTAATACAACAATTACAAGTGGAACTTTAACAGCTCCTTCAGTATCAGTTGGTGCTGGTGGTTCAAATAATGCAGGGAATTCAAATGTAACAGGAACTATTACAACAAATGGTGGTTTAACTGTTACTGCTGGAGGAATAAATAATGCTAGTAATTATCAATCAACAAATGGTAATGTTACATTAACAAATGGTAACATTACATTAAATGGTCTTGATGGATTAAATGGAGATGTGATTATTGATAAAGGAAGATTAACTGTGAATACAGTTGCTGACTTAGCAGTAGATGCTCCATCTAGTACAATTAGTGGTTTGGCTGTGTTAGCAGGAACTGGTGGTTTGCAAACAATTGGTGGTTTAAATGTAAGTGGTGCTACTAAAGCTAACGGTGTAACAGCATCAACTTACTCATCAACAGTAACAACCGGTGCAGGTATAACAGCTAATTCATCATCAATCACAGGCAAAAGTGTTTTTGCAGGAACAGATGGTTTACAAACAAGTGGTAATTTAAATGTAACTGGTGTATCAAACTTAACAGGCGATATCACAGCAACAAACAATTATACCTCAACTAATGGAAATTTAACATTAACTAATGGAA
>JAPLFM010000200.1 GCA_026390675.1 Candidatus Kapaibacterium sp.
AGAAAGTCAAATTATTAGTTATAAAATGGATACTGTTTTACAAAATACTCATAAATATTTAACATTAATTGATACAAATTCTTCAAACTTAATATATAAACAAGCAATTAAAGATGTTGATTTATATTTAACTATTGCAAAACAACTACTTTCAGTATCAGATGGAAGACGTAAGAATATTTCGCCTATATTTTCTGAAAATAATTCCAAAAAAAATAATATAATGGATTATATAAATGACAAAAAACCATTAGAAATTCAATTATTTTCTGAAACTTATAGAAAAATCGACTTTTCTCAATTTACTGTGAGAGGGCATTATAATGATTACATTTATGGAAGTGTTTTTGAATTATCAGGTTATTTTCAAATGATGATGTGGTTTGGTAGAACAGAATTTAATTTTGATAATCCTAAAAATTCAGCAAACATATTATCTGAAAACGATATTAAAAGGCATATTTACTTCACTTGCATATTAAATCATTGTTTGGAAAAAAGTAATAGTTTAAGGATTTTAAATGAAGTTGATAAAATTCTTACAACTATGGTAGCTCCATCTGATAATCTTTCACCTCAACATGTAATTGATGTTTCTCATAAACTTAATTTATTACATCCAAGTGAGTTAATTGATACAAATAGATTTAATGATATTAGAAGTAGTTTAATAAATTTACCTATTGGAAATCAAACTTACTGCTCACAAATAATAATGTCAGATGCAAATAGCCCAGATCAAGTTGTTTTACCTAAAGTATTTCTTTTAATGGGACAAAGACCTGTAATTGATGGATTTATTTTATCAAATGTATCTTATAATAGGGTGCTTTATGAAATCAATAAAGTACTCAGAATGATGCCAAAAACCCAAGACATTCTTTTTTCTCTGGGTAATAATTCGTCATATCAATTATTAGAAAAAGATTTAGAAAAATATAAATATAGTTCAAATTTAGCTTCATTGAGATATTTAGTTGATACTTATGATACAACTTTTTGGCAGTCAGGTACTTATAATACTTGGTTAAATTCTATTAGGAAATTGAATATATCAAATGATAGATCTAATTTACCAGAATTTATGCAAACTGCAGCATGGGCTCAAAAAAGTATGACTACTCAACTTGCTTCTTGGTCACAATTACGACATGACTTTTTATTATATGCAAAACAAAGTTATAGTTGAGAATTTTCGTGTTCTTTTCCTTATGGATATGTTGAACCTGTTCCAGAGTTTTACAGTTCAATTGGAACAATATATGATAAATTAACTTCTATTTTAAGGGATTCTCTAAAATATAATTTGAGTTATGTTTCTAATTTAGCTTCCAATTATAAATCAACATGTAAAATTTTAGAATCAATAGCTCAAAAAGAGCTCTTGAAAAAAGAATTAAATAGTATTGAAATTACTTTTTTAAAAACAATCATTGTTGTCCGATAAAAATACAATTTAGTTAAAATAATCTTTTAATCCATAGAAAAATCAAGGATTGATATGCTAGATTCAAAAGTAAGCCCCCATCAATATTTGATTTTCAAAATAAAACATACTGTTCTATTGTC
>JAPLFM010000118.1 GCA_026390675.1 Candidatus Kapaibacterium sp.
TTTCACCATCACCAAAATCCCACAAAAAATTAGTAGGAATACCTTGCGATGAATTTGTAAATGTTACTGAAACTGGAGAATACTTATCTATTATATCGATAATATAATTGAATTCAGCTTTAACTGGTGCTTTAATCTTTATTAAATTAGAAATTGAAAATGAACTTGAAAACAATTGATTTGATACATACAATGTTACAGTATAATTTCCAACTTGTTTGTAAATATGCAAAGGATCTTTATAACCTTTTAATTTAAATCCATCTCCAAAATCCCAAACATATTCATTTATATCTCCAGTAGAATAGTTTTTAAAATTAACAGATAATGGAACAATTCCATTAGTAATATCCTGACTAAAATTAGCACTATTTCTATCAAATATTTGAATCATATCATTTTTTATTATAGTATCTTTAAATAAGTCGTTCGAAACAAATAATTTTACTGTAAAGATACCTTTTTTATTATAGATGTGAGAAGGATTAGCAATTGTTGAATAGGTAGAATCTCCAAAGTCCCATAGATATTTATCCGCATTTCCTTCAATAATTGAATTAAACTGAATTAAGCTATCTCTTAGTGTAATTTGTTTATTAGTTTCAATATTAACAAACAAGTTTTTATTGTATTTGTTAAAATAACTAGAATTAATTATTCTTAATATCCCATCATTGCTTCCTAATATCAAAATATCATTTTTAATATTATAATCAATTAACCAATTTCCAGAATAATCTAAATTAATTGTATCGAGAATTCTTAAGGTATTATAATTCATCAAATTTAAAATACTAAATAAATTATTAGAAGAGTCTTTTATATTATTAGAAGTGTTAAAAAAAACTAATTTATTTACTTCTGGTAAAAAACTACTAACTATCAAATTATTATTAGAATAATTAAGAAAATATAATGTATTTGAGCTTTGATAACTATTTCCTAATTCTGTTTTAATATTATTAATTGCTGCAAAACTATAATTATAGTTTGAACTGGAATGAGAATGAAAACTATATTCATAATAATTCCGAAAGTTAGATAATGAAATTAATGAATCGTTTTTGGAAAACAAGCAACTTCTTATTACATTTAGTGAATCAATATCTCTAGTTACATTACCGTTTTTTAAATCAAATATCTTTGTTACACCAACATTATACCTAACTGGGTTTAAAAATGATTCTGAATATTCAACTTGTGTACCTTTGGAAATAACAACTTCTCTATTATTTTGAGAAATAATAATGTTTGAAAAAAGGCAATCATATTTTATAGGTAGATTATAAATAAGAGTCTTTAGTTCTAAAGTTAAAGAAAATATAAATAAAATTTTTTCTTTTTCAATACTATATTCAAAAATACTGTCTTTGGTATAAATAACAGCAATATTCCCATCATTTGTGAAATCTAAAGTTAAAATATTTTGAAAATTGAATAACTTCTCCTCATCCACTTTTCCACTTTCAACATCCCACTTTCTAAAATATTTATCTTCACTATAAGTAAATATTGATTTGCCATCTTGCGAGTATTTTAAGTTAAGTATTGCTCCAATCTTTTTATTTTGATGTTTGTATTTCCCAGCATCTATCCAGCCTGCTTCATTGGAATCTAAGCTAGTGATTCGAGAAATTGCCTTTTTTGCATCTACCATATTTATAGCAATACTAAAAAGTAAAATGAATAGAACTAAATGAAGCTTTTTCATAAAATTACAAAATTGTTAAAACTATTATTATATAGACACATTAGTGAATCATAAAGTTACAAATTATTTTAGTTATATTCATAAAACTATTAAAATAAATAAATTTAAATTAATTTACAAGTTAAATACTAGGAATAATTACGCAATATCTACATAATTTATTCGTCAACTTCATATTAATTAGTGGTTTATTTGCTTTGCTCTTTGAAATACAAAAGTTTAAAAAGAAGTCAGACATCTAAAAAGTCAAATATACCCTGAAACAAGTTCAGGGTGACAGAAAAATACAAGACAAAAAAAACATAAAAAACGCTAAATCACTGCAAGAATTGAAATGGATTTAAACTTCCAATTTGGAAAAAAAATTGAAGTGTGAAAAAATATCGGCTAAATTTGACAAAAAACACACTTTGGAAAACTTATTTGGAAAATTTTTCCAAATTGCGACAGCAATTTGTCTTCCGCCATCTTAATTTTGTATTGCTGAGGTGGGGTTCTTAAAGAAATCCTCTTTGAAATAAAAAGCCAAATATACCCTGAAACGAGTTCAGGGTTACATAAAAATAATTGACAAAAAAACATAAAAAAACACGAAATTACCGCAAAAACTGCAACTTAATTAAGTACAAAATAAGCACTTTGAAAAATCGAATTTGGAAAATTTTTCCAATTTATTTACGTTTTTTTACAAATATAGAGTTCAAGTTGCAAATTGAAGTTTAATAATTTTATTGATAGAAATAATATTTATTATAGTTTTTTTTTTTTTTTTAAAATAATACAAAATGAGTTAGCTTATGATTAGTGAATTACAAGAAATTAAGCAGTTAATTGAAGAATCTAAACAAAATAGATTAGAATTGATAGAAATCAAAAATAATTTAATAAAAACTGAGAAAATGATTAAAGAGCAAAGCATTTTAATTAATGGTATTGGTGATTCAAATGGTTTTGCTGCCGAAACATTAATTACTAATACTTTAGCTAATACAATGACACTTAATGGGTGGTACTTTAATGATGCTGAAACTAATGTAAATAAGTATATCAAGAGTTTAAATGTTAAAGACCAATATGATTTGATTTTGGGAAATGATGAATTACTTGCAATTATTGAAATTAAGTACAGAGTTAGAAGTCAAAATGTAATTGAACTAAAAACAAAAAAAATTCCTAACTATAAATTACTTTTTCCAAATGAGACAAGACATATTGTTGGTGTAGTAGCAGGAATTAGTATCGAACCTCAAGCAATAATATCAGCAAAAGAATACGGAATTTATGCAATTACTCTGGCTGGCGAACATATCAAAGTTGAAAATGCAGAATATACTGAAATAGTTTAATTTATTTTAAGAAAGTAGGATAGCATCAATTTAATGGAATTAACACAAGAGCAACTTGACATAATTAAATCAAGTGGAAATATTAAAATAAATGCAGTTGCAGGCTCTGGAAAGACAACAACAATAATTGAATACGCAAAATCACGACCGAAATCAAGTAAAATTCTCTATTTAGCATTTAATAAATCAGTCAAACTCGAAGCAATTAAAAAATTTGAAGAAGCTGGATTATCAAATGTAAAAGTAGAAACTGCACACTCATTGGCATTCAAACATATTGTTCCAAAAAACAACTACTCTATAAAAGCAAATGGCTATAAAACCAATGAAATCAAAGAACTATTACAACTCAAAGGTAATGACGAGCAACACACTGAATTTGTTATAGCCAATCATATTAACAAATTTATTACATTTTATTGCAATAGCGACAAAGCAAAAGTTAGAGAATTAAATTATATTGATACTTTATTTGACTCAAAAGCTAAAATTTTTGTATCTTCATTTTATGAATATATAATTAATCAAACTAGACAATTACTCAATAAAATGAATAATGGCGAAATTGGAATTATTCATGATTTCTATTTAAAGAAATTTCAACTTTCCAATCCTAAACTAAATTTTGATTACATCCTTTTTGATGAAGGTCAAGATGCATCCTCTGCTATGCTTGATATTTTTTTGAAACAGGATGCTACAAAAGTAATTGTAGGAGATAGTCATCAGCAAATATATAGTTGGAGATATGCTATAAATTCATTGGAAAAGGTTGATTTTAAAATTTATAATTTAAGTACGAGCTTTAGATTTAATACCAAACATACAACAAGATTAGGAATATAGCCAATGATAATTACATAATGATTTTATTATTTCCTTTTCGTCATGTATTTGATGAAGAGCTTCAGCAAGCGTATCTATAACTTCTTCCATACTATTCATAATTCTA
>JAPLFM010000101.1 GCA_026390675.1 Candidatus Kapaibacterium sp.
AAATGACACAATTTATAATTTAGTGAATTACAATATGATCAATGGCAATAATCACGATTACAGATTAGTAATACAAAGATTAGATTCTAATTCTAGATATAACGAGGAAGTTTTATTGGGCGACTTACATTACAATGACACATTATTTTTCAAATCGAACAATAGATTTGATAGTAAAACAATAGATTTGGCAACATATAAAGAAACATTTAGTAAAATATATCCTAATCCAAGTGATGGTAAGATTAACTTACTTTTAGCAATTGATTACGATAGGGATAATAAAATAACTTTGCTTATTTCAGACATTACAGGTCAAGTGATTAAAGAATTTACCACAGAATACAAAGACCAAATTAAACTTGACATGAGTAATGTTTCAAATGGTAGCTACATACTACAAATCAAAGGATATAAACACGACAAACCAACAACAGAAACATTACAATTTAAGATAAATAAGTAAATAAAAAAGCCCATTTCAATAAAGAGATGGGCTTTAATAAATTACAAATAAAGTAACTAAAAATTAATTTAAAGTTTTGTCACCCGGTTTCCAACCACAAGCAGTATTTTTACCAGTTTGCAAGGCTTGTAACACTCTTAAAATTTCTTCTGCATTTCTTCCAACAGATTCGGGATGAATAACTGAATAAACCATTTCACCATCAGGATTGATAATATATAATCCACGTAAGGCATAACCTGTTTCTTCTTTATAAACTTCATAAGCTTTTGCATTAGCCCCAGTAAAATCTGCAAGCATAGGGTAGGGAAGTTTGTTTAATTCTCTTTCGTGAGTTCTCCAAGCTAAGTGAGAAAACTTTGAATCAGTTGAACAAGTAACAACTTCGCAATTCAAATTTTTGAATGATTCATAATGATCTCCAAAACTTGCTATTTCAGTTGGGCAAACAAAAGTAAAATCCATTGGATAAAAGAAAAAAACAACCCATTTACCTTTGTAATCTTCCAATGAAATATTTACAAAAGCATTATCTGGATTTAATCCAGAAGCATCACCACCACAAACTGCAGTACCCTTAAATATAGGTGCTTGTTTTCCAACTAATAAAGACATTTTAACTCCAAATAAATCAATTTTTAAAAAAATAATATATATAAGTTATAAACGAAAAAACACATAATTTAGTTTGATAAATTAATCCAATTTTTACCCAAGAATGAATTCTTCTCTACCATAATTTTGAATTAATTTACCTTCAAAAGCTAAAAATTCCTCCCAAAGTTTATCTACATCAACCAAATTTCTACCATACTTTTTGGCAAAATTTAGGAAAACAGTATAGTGTTTGGCTTCACTAATTTCCAAATCATGATAAAATTTTGATAATTCTAAATCAGTAATAGTAGTTGAAAGTAAATGAAATCTTTCACAACTTCTAGCTTCAATCATTGCAGAAAATAAAAGTTTGTATATTAATCTAACTTTTCTATCGTGAGTTTGGGGAAAGTATTTACTCAAATTATTTACATAATAATCTTTTCTTTCAGAGCCGAATATAAATCCTCTATCAATGATTATCTTATGAACTGCTTTGAAATGTTCCATTTCTTCAATTGCAATTTCACTCATAGCAAAAACAATATCATCATATTCAGGGAACTGAACTATTAATGAAATAGCAGATGAAGCAGCTTTTTGCTCACAATAAGCGTGATCTATTAATATTTCTTCTAAGTTGTCTTCTGCAACATTTGCCCATTTTGGGTCTGTTGCCATTTTTAATCTGAGCATAACTAAATACTTATTGTCATTTCTGGAACTTGTGATGTTTCATAATTCTTTTTTCTTACTTTAGACATAATTTTATTTGTAATTTCAATTATACTTTGTGATGTAATAGAATCTGAATCTTTAATAACTATTGGCATACCACCATCATTTGCTTCGCGCATTTGCATTGTAAAAGGCACTTGTCCTAAAAAGTCTGATCCCGTTTCTTCGGCAATTCTTGCTCCACCGCCTTCTCCAAAAATAGCATATTTTTTATCAGGCATATCATCAGGTACAAAGTAGCTCATATTTTCAACTATACCTAATATATCAACATTTACTTTTTTAAACATTGAAACACTTCTTCTTACATCAACTACAGAAATATCTTGTGGTGTTGTAATAATTACAGCACCAGATAGTGGTATTTTTTGTGTTAAAGTAAGTTGGATATCACCAGTACCGGGAGGCAAATCAAAAACTAAAAAGTCTAAAGTACCCCAATGTATTTGTTCAAATAACATTGAAAAATAACCTGCTAGCATTGGACCTCTTACTATTACTGCATCTGCTTGCTCAACAATAAATCCCATTGATGCTACTTCAATTCCATACTTTTTAACTGGTTTGGCAAGCACTTGACCATCTCCAGTTTGAATTGCATCTAATTTGGCATTTTCTAAACCAAACATTGTTGGCTGAGATGGACCATAAACATCTCCATCTAAAATACCTACCTTAGCACCAGTTTTAGAGATAGCAGCTGCAATATTTGATGCAATTGAAGATTTCCCAACTCCACCTTTACCTGAAGCTACTGCTATAATATTTTTAACTTCAGTAAGTAAAGCTCTATTAATAGGTGCTTGAGGCAATTCTGTAATTAAAATTTCGAAATGAGTATCGGCAGAGAGCTTTCTTAGTTCTGCTATACAAGAGTCATTAATTGGTTTAACAGCAGAGTAAATAGGTTGTTGAATTTTAATTCTAATTCTTACAAAATCATCACTACATTCTACAATATCTAAGGCTTTTGATTCAATAAAATTTACACCCGTATCAGGATCGCAAATATCTTTTAATGCAGTTAAAATTTGATTTTCATTCATATTAAATTGTTTTAAGTTTGTTAGATAAATTATAGTTTAAAAACGTAATTTTAATTTATAAATTGTTTTTTTAATATTTTTGATAAAAATTTGTAACCAAATTGATGTTTGAAGTGTCTATATAACAAGTGAACTTACAATTTTAAGAAAAATAATTTGTCAGTCCTCCAAAATATACTTAATTTGAAAAATTCTTAAATTGCAAAATCAATAATTATAAATATTTTATTTAATTTAAATTACAAAGGTAATATTATGAAAAAACTTCCACTATTTCTTACATTGTTCATAATAGCTAGTTTCGTTACTAGTTATGCTGCTCCAAAGATAACTTTAGACCCAAATAAACCACGTAATGTTTATTCACCAGATTTAAAACCTGAGGTTTTTGGTAATGTACCATCTATAATTTTTAATTCAAAAGAAAATTCTACTCAAGGTGCTATTACTAAAGTTGGTGATGTTACTGATGCTGCATTTACTTTTTACAACAAAGGTACACATTTAGTATATGAGCCAATTTCAGGTACTTTACTTTTTATGTATAATAATATGAAAGTTTCTGGTACTAGTATTTCTGGTGGTACTATTCAATTAATTTATACTCAAGATTTGGGTGGCAAATGGGCAGCAAGAAATATTTATGATGGTCCAGATTATCAAGGATATTATAATTCATTTACTGTAGCAAATACACTTAAAGATAAAAATGTAAATGGTTTTCAATATCTAACTACTTCTTGGAATTATGAAAAAGCTTCTAATTACAGTTGGAAAAATAAAACATTGTTTAACATTTCTGGATCTTCTACGACTTATTCTCAACTTTTTGATGGACCAGACAAAAATAACTCTGTTGGAACATCAGGAGTTAAAAATTATTTGTGGGAAGGAATTGATTTTACACCATCAATAGATACAAAAGGAAATGGTTATGCTTTTGCTGTTAGCAAACCTTTTAATAGAGGCGGAGATAACACTTTAGATGTTGTGAAATATGCTTTTATGGGATGGTCTTTTAATGATGAAGATTTTACTAACTCTTCTCTTCCAACAGAGTGGTCTCAATCACAATTTAGTGCTCCATTGGGTGCTGGTGTTGGTGCTAACCCATCTGGATACTCGTCTCCTTTAAATATTAAAACTGACTCTGAAGGCAATCTTTATGCAGCTTTATGTAATTTCTATCCAGACAATGCTGAAGCAAGAATCCCTGCTGTTTCAAAATCAACTGACAAAGGTAAAA
>JAPLFM010000329.1:0-7676 GCA_026390675.1 Candidatus Kapaibacterium sp.
GATAATTAATTGTTACAAAGAAGTATTCGAAAAATAATCATTTTGTATATTACTTAATCAATATATTTCATATAGTTAACAACATAATTTCCTAATGCAATGCATTAGAAAATTATGCTAATGAATTATTTGGGTTAAATCTATTGAAACAAATATCAAGCTTACTAATTTCCAAAGTGGAATTTATTATGCAAAATTCAAAAATAGAAGTGAAGTAATAAAGTTTGAAGTGGTGAAGTAAATTATTATTAATTTAGTGTAACAAAATACACTGTAAACTGTTTATTGTATTTTAGATACTATGCTTATTGGGAATAATTATGAAAAAGATGCTTATAATATTTTTATTTTTAAATATTTGTATTTCAAATTCAGTTCCTAAATGGGAGAAAACAAAATTCGATTTTGATGATGTAGCAGTTAGAGCTATGGTAATTAAGGATTCAACTCTCTATGTTAATTCAAAACAAGGCTTTTATATTTCAAAAGATAATGCGGACTCTTGGGAGAAAATGTCAACTTTCTTTAATGATAAGGCATCTATTACTTTAGCTACTATAAATGATACCGCTTCATGTTTATACTGTAATCTATCAACTTCAGCAGTAGTAGTTAATGCAAGTAGTAAAAGTGCATTAGATGGTTCCGTTGATTTATCAGTGACTGGTTTTAATTGTATTACACCTACTAGTTTATGGAAAAGATTGGAAATACTGGAATTTTTATACTACTGATTATAGATTTACATATGGTATTTCAAAACTATTTATTTATAACAGAACTTTATTTATTGGAACTGTATCTGATGGTATATATAGATTAGTTAATTTAGATGGTTCAATTTATGAATTAAACTATGGATTTGATGCTTATGGTAAAATTCCAAGCAACAATAGAGAATTTCGCCCAACAATATCTGATTTTTTAGCTTATAAAGATAAGATATATGTAAGTACCACAGAAGGAATATTTAAAAATAAAAATTCATTATATGATTGGGACATGTTTTTATATGCAGGAATTGATTTTAAACAAAGAGAAATAAATTGTGCAGTTCAAAATGAAATTTATTTATATACAGGAACATCAAATGGAGTTTATAAAGCAAATTTAAATGAAATTGAGAAATCAATTTTATTTGATGCAAAATTTACAAATGTTTTAAAAAATTTTGAAATTAGGTCTTTATTAGCTGTCAATAACCTAATTATAGCTGGCACTGCCGATCATGGAATATATTATTCAAATGATAATGGAAAAAATTGGCAATCAGGTGGATTAGAATTTAATACAATTAGCTCATTAGGCTATAATGATAAATATATTTATGCTGGTACTTTAGAAAGTGGAGTATTAAGAATAAACAAGAATCAATTCTTAATATCTTACAACCATGTTGATGAAAATGCACAATCAATTCAAATTGAAATCTTCCCCAATCCCAGCTCTGATAATCTAAACATAAAACTAAATTACGAACCTTTAGAAAATGAAGAAGTAAGTATAATAGATATGTTAGGGCAAAATATCTTAACTCAAAATATAAAATCAATTGAAACAAATATCAAGCTTAGTAATTTACAAAGTGGAATTTATTATGCTAAATTCAAAAACAGAAGAGAAGTAATAAAGTTTGAAGTCGTGAAGTAGGTTGTGCAATAATCAATATGTAAAATCAAATTCAAATTAATTTTAACATGAACTTAGCCTAATGGTATAATTTTTGCTTAATTAATATTAAATTTTTAATTATTAAGTCAAAATATGGCTGAAAACGCTGAAGGTCAAGAAAAATCCGAAGAGGCAAGTGGTAAGCGCCTGCAAGATGCACGTGATAGAGGTCAAGTATCAAAAAGTGTTGATGTGACAACTGCTGCGGTAATTTTAATAGGAGGTTCGTCTGTCTTTTTGCTCGGTGGTAATCTTATAACTCAATTTAAAGGGTTTATGAGTTACATCTTAGCAAATTCTTCAACGTTGGTGATAACTGACCAAAATGTTTTTAAATATTATCCAGAGTTACTATTTTTCATAGGTAAATTAATTTTGCCAATGTTAATTTTGATAATGGTAGTTGTAATTGCCTCCGAAGTAAGTCAAGTTGGGATTCATTTTGCTTCTAAGAAATTCACAGAATTCGAGAATTATACTAAGGTATTCAAATTAGGTGCTGGACTAAAACGAATCTTCTTTTCAAGCCAATCAATAGTTGAGCTTATAAAAAGTATTTTCAAAATATTTATTGTAAGTTTTGTTTTTTACTCAATTATATCTTCTAGAATAAACGAAATACTTTCATTAGCCGAAAAACCATTTATGGAAATGGGTAATTTTATGGTTGATTTAAGTAAGTCATTAGTTCTTTATGCAGGTTTAGCATATATTACAATTGCATTGTCTGACTTTTTTTATCAAAGAAGAAAATTCAGAACTGAAATGAAAATGACTAAGCAAGAAGTAAAAGAAGAAACTAAGCAAATGGAAGGTGATCCTAAAATAAAGAGCAGAATTAGAGCTTTGATACGCTCTCGTTTTAGAAGAATGATGATAAATAATGTTGCAAAAGCAGATGTTGTGATAACAAATCCTACTCATTATGCAATTGCATTAGAATACAAAACTGGACAATCTAATGCTCCCGTTGTAGTAGCAAAAGGTGGAGATTTTATAGCTTTACAAATTAGAGAAAAAGCAAAAGAATTCAATATCCCAATAGTTGAAGATCCACCTCTTGCAAGAGCACTTTTTCATAATGTTGAAGTTGATGATGAGATACCTGAGAACATGTTTAAGGCCGTCGCTCAAGTTTTAGCATATATTTACAATCTTAAAAAATAAATTACCAAGTAAGAGCTTTATAAGCTGTTTCAGCGATATTATTAGCTTCGTTAGCACTATTTGCAATAGCTGTTATATGCCCCATTTTTCTACCTTTGCGAGATGATTTTTTATTATATAAATGTAAAAACGCTTTGGTTTTATGAACTTCATTTGTATCTTTAGGTACACCAGAACCATCTCTTGAACCGAGTAAATTAATCATTACTGCATTTGGTAAAACTAATTCCGGGTTACCTAAAGGTAGATTTAATACAGCACGAATGCAATTTTCGAATTGGGAGGTGTAACACGCTTCAATCGTATAGTGCCCAGAATTATGAGGTCTTGGTGCAATTTCATTTACTAAAATTTCATTTTCAGAAGTTAAAAACATTTCAACTCCAAATATCCCAACTCCATTGATTGATTCGACAACTTTTTTAGCAATATCTTGAGCTAAAATTTGAATATGTGATTCAACTTCTGCTGGGGCTATGACTTTATGACAAATATGATTTTCCTGAATTGTTTCAACACAAGGGTAAATCACTGATTCGCCACTTTCATTTCGAGCAACCATTACTGCAAGTTCTTTAGTAAAATCAACAAAACTTTCTGCCATTAATTCTCTATTTATATCGTTTTCTTTAAATTTATTCCAAGCAATACTAATATCCTCTTTTGTTTTAATAGTTGCATTTCCATAACCATCATAACCATTTCTTCTTGTTTTTATCAAAAATGGGAATCCAAATTTTTCCCCAAAAATTTCTGCATCTTTAATTGAAGCCAACTCAGCAAAACTAGCTGAGTTTAAAGCACCATTTTTGAAGGTTAGCTTTTGAGTTAATTTGTCTTGAACTAATCTCATTGTATTTGGTGAAGGAAAAATTTTCCTTTTTGTTGCAACATAATCTAAAATTGAAGGATTAATAAATTCGTTTTCTAATGTTATTATATCAGAGACCTCCAAAAATTTATCAAGCTCTTCTTTGTTTTCCCAACCAAAAGTAAAATCTAATTTTGTCATATCACCTGCGGGTGTATTTGTTCCATTTTCAATTATTGCAATCTTAATACCAAGTCTGTATGCTTCATTTGCTATCATCTTAGCAAGTTGTCCGCCACCTAATATTCCTAAAGTTAGTGAGTTTTTTGGGTCAATATTTGAAGAGATCATAATTTGATTTATTTTAATTTTAGAAATATTTAAAAATTTATTATTCAAAAATAAGATTTTTTACTAAGTTACGTTAATAAACTTAATGAACTTTTACATTTAGTTGTTTTTTATTGAAAATTGTTATTTTAAATTAAATTTTTAAGACTTTTTTATTTTATATTTTTTACCTCATAGGAGGTGGATTTTCAGTAACAAAATATATTCTCAGCAGGATTCTAAAAAAGTATTCACTCAAAATAGTGAAATGGAATACCTAAATTTAAATAGTGGCTTGAATGGAAGAGTTTTAATTCTAAACCAAAGTTACGAACCTCTTACGACATGCTCAACTCGTAAGGCATTGATACTTTTGTTTTTAACAAAAGCTGATTTAATTGAAGATAATAAAAATAGACAGATAAGAACTATTTCTAACTTTTATCCATTTCCAAGTGTAATTAAGCTAAATTCTTATAAAAGAGTACCTCGGAGGCATTTGGAATTGAGTAGGAAAAATATTTTTCAAAGAGACAATTATTCATGTCAATATTGTGGGTCAAAAGAATTGTCACTCACTATTGATCATATTATACCAAAATCAAGAGGAGGAGATGATAGTTGGGAAAATCTTACAACGGCTTGTTTTAAATGCAACAATGCAAAGGGGAATATGACACTTCAAGAAGTTGGATTTAAAATGACTTCTAAACCAATGAAACCAAATTATATAATGTTTCTAAATAAATCTATTAATAAAATGGAAGATTCTTGGAAACAATTTCTATTTTATTAGCTTATTAAAATAATTTAACAAGCAAAGACTATCATTTCTTTAAAGTATCTTTTGTTAATTCAATTGAGATTGAATTAATACAATATCTAAGTCCTGTTGGCTTTGGACCATCTTCAAAAACGTGACCAAGATGGCCTCCACAATTTGTACACACAACTTCTGTTCTAACCATTCCGTGAGTAGTATCCTTTATTTCAGTGATTTGACCATTATCAATAGCTTCATAAAAACTAGGCCATCCACAATGAGAATCAAACTTAGAATCTGATTTGAAAAGTTTAGCACCACAAGCTGCACAATTATAAACTCCATCAGTTGTTGTTGTGGTGTATTTTCCAGTAAAGGGCCTTTCGGTTCCTTTAAGTCTCAATACTTCATATTGTTCAGGAGTTAATATTTTCTTCCATTCTTCATCAGTTTTGCTAACATTAAATTTCATGTTTTTTTCCTTTGTTTCATTTTGTGCAAAAACTCTATTTTGATATATTCCTGATTGAAACAATTCGAAACTTAGTACGATTGTTAAAATAGTAATTACAAATATTCTTTTAAAAGATTTAGATTTAATTATATTCATTTATTTCTACGATATAATAAACGCAGCAATTAAAATTGAATTGTATTTAAAAGCATTATTTCATTAAAAATTACATTTCAAAATTTGTCAAAACTAATTTCACAATTGTCTTAAATTACTGAAAAATTGTCATTTATTGCAATCTGGCATTTTAATTGTTAAAACTCTATTTACCAAAAGTACGTATTTATAGCAATAATTATAGAATATTCATTAATTTTGTAAACATAAATATTATTTAATATAAAGATTTAGAAAGGTTTCAGTATAATGGCTGCAAAAGACGATGTACTTTCATCAATAGAAATTGCTGATAAAAAGAAAATTAGTATTCCAAAAAATTTAAGCGTATTACCTTTAAGAGATATTATAATATATCCTCATATGATTTTTCCTATTTTAATTGGTCGTACTTCAACTCTTAAAGCTGTTGCAGAAGCAGTTGAAAAGGAAAAGTTTATTTTTGTAACTGCTCAAAAAGTTGCTTCCAATGAAGAGCCTACTTTTGATGACATTTATGAATATGGTACAATAGCAAAAATTATACAAGTATTAAGATTACCAAATAATTTATTAAAAGTATTAGTAGAAGGACTTTTTCAAGCTAAAATCAAAAAAAAATTAGCAAATAAAGAGTATTTAGAAGCTCAAATAATTCAAGTACCTGTTCTTTATGATATTCAAGATAAGGAATTTGAAGCCTTAGTTAGGCATACTTCAGAATTATTTATAAGCTATGTTAAAGCTAACAACAATTTGCCTCCAGATATTGTAGGTGCATTAAATAATATTGATGATCCTTCAAGAAAATTATATTATGCTGCTGCTAATATTCAAACTGTAATTGAAAAGAAACAATCTATTTTAGAAAAGAAGAATCTCAAAGAACAATATTTTGCTTTGTCAGCTATTCTTAAATCCGAATTAGAACTTTTGAAGTTAGAAGATGAAATAGATCATAGAATTAATGATTCAATTCAAAAAAATCAAAGGAAATTTTATATTCAAGAACAAATCAGAGCTTTGCAAAAGGAACTAGGAGAAGATGATGAATTTATGCCTGAAATTGCAAATCTTAGAGAAATGATTGAAAATGCAAAAATGCCTGAACATGCTTATGCTAAAGCTAATGAAGAGTTAGAAAAATTAAAAAAGACTCCTTCTATTTCACCAGAGTTTTCTGTAAACCGTTCTTATCTTGAATTAATGGCTCAACTTCCATGGTCTAAAAGGTCACCTGACAATTTAGACATAAAACATGTTGAAAAAATACTAAACGAAGATCATTATGATTTGGAAAAACCTAAAGGACGAATATTAGAATTTATTTCAATCTTAAATCTTGCTGGACAAATGAAACGACAAATACTTTGTTTGGTTGGACCTCCAGGTGTAGGTAAAACATCTCTTGCCAAATCAATTGCTCGTGCTTTGGATAGGAAATATGTTAGGATTTCACTTGGTGGAGTTAGAGATGAAGCCGAAATTAGAGGTCATAGAAGAACATATATTGGTGCAATGCCAGGTAAAATTATTCAAGCAATGAAAAAATCAGAAACTGTAAATCCAGTTATTTTATTAGATGAAATTGATAAAATGTCCACTGATTTTAGAGGGGATCCTTCTTCAGCTCTTTTGGAAGTTTTAGACCCTGAACAAAATATTAATTTCAATGACCATTATTTAGAAGTAGATTATGATTTATCAAATGTTTTATTTATAACTACTGCCAATGTTAAATATGATATTCCCGGACCATTGTTAGATAGAATGGAAGTAATTGAACTTAGCAGTTATCTTGATCCTGATAAATTAGAAATTGCCAAAAGACATATTGTACCTAAAATAAAAGAAGAATATGGATTTGCTGATATTGATGTAGAATTTAAAGATGAAGCATTATTAAGATTAATTCAAGAATATACTCGTGAAGCAGGTGTAAGGAATCTTGAGCGAAGCATCTCTTCTGTTTTTAGAAAATTAGCAACTGAAATTGTATCAAACTATGATCAAGCAAATATTCCAAAAGAAAATGAAGATAGTGCATCAATTCGAACTGCTTTGAATATAAATCCTCATTTTAAAGAATCAATTAAAAATCAAAAGTTTATAGTTGACGGGAAAAAAGTTGAAGAGCTATTGAAAACACCTCGATTTAAAAACAAGAAAGAAGATATTGAAGATAAAATTGGAGTAGCTACAGGCTTGGCTTGGACTTCAGTTGGTGGCGATACTCTTCAAATTGAAGTAAATTTAATTAGCGGTCCTGAAAAATTAACTCTAACAGGTAAGCTTGGCGATGTGATGAAAGAGTCAGCAATTGC
>JAPLFM010000329.1:7690-12209 GCA_026390675.1 Candidatus Kapaibacterium sp.
AAGAGTCAGCAATTGCTGCACTTTCATATATAAGAGCAAATAGAGAAGAATTTGGTATTCCAGAATCATTTAATAAAAAACGAGAGATTCATATTCACGTTCCAGAGGGAGCCATTCCTAAGGATGGACCATCTGCTGGTATTACTATGACTATGGCACTTATTTCAGCAGCGAAAGGAATTCCTTTGCGTGGCGATTTAGCTATGACAGGTGAGGTTACTCTTAGAGGGAAAGTATTGCCAATTGGTGGTTTGAATGAGAAATTACTTGCTGCCAAAAAAGTAGGTATTAAAACAGTTCTTATTCCTAAAGAGAATGAAAGAGATATAGAAGAAATTAGTGATGTAATTAAGAAAGACTTGGAAATTATTCCGGTAAGTAATATTATTGAAGCACTTCCAATTGCTTTTAGAAATTGGAATGCTAAAGAAAAAACTAAGTCTAAAATAATATCCAAAGTGAAATAAAATTAAAATAAGGGACTTAAAAAAAGTCCCTTTTATAATTAAAATGCTATTACTTTTCTAGCCAACTTTGCCAATACTTTTCATCTAAACAAGCTTTTGCGTTTTTAGTAGGATGTAAAGGTTCGAAAGTATCAACCATAATTGCATATTCATCAGTATGAGTTGCACCAATTGACTTTTCAGTTTTACCTGGTTGTGGCCCATGAGGTATTCCAAGAGGGTGGATTGTTATTGAACCTTCTAAAACTCCAGTTCTACTCATAAAATCACCTTCTACGTAATATAACACTTCAGCACTATCGACATTCGAATGAAAATAAGGTGCTGCAATAGCTCCTGGATACCAATCAAATGGTCGTGGGTTGAAATTACAAATAATGAAATGTTGTGTAGTGAATAATAGATGAACAGGAGGAGGTAAATGAATACGTCCAACTTTTGGATGGTAGCTCTTTATATTAAATGAAAATGGATATAAATATCCATCCCAACCAATTACTCCGTAAGGATGTTGAGGTTGGTTATATTCAAAAATCCTTTCTTTTGCTTTAATGACAATTCGATGATTACCTTTTTCCCAGACAGGTTCCATAAACTCAGGCAAATTAAAATCTCTTTCACAGTAAGGAGCATGTTCTTCGCATTGTCCATATTCATTTCTATAATGTTTTGGAATCTCATAAGGTGTATCAGATTCAACTATTAATATTTTATTATTATCGAAACTTTCAAACATTAATTGAAAAATTGTTCCTTGAGGTACTACAATTTGATCTCCTGCAACAAATGCAAATTTTCCATAATCACTCAACATTGTACCACTTCCATGATGAATAAAAATATATTCGTGTGCATAAGCATTTTTATAAAAGTAATTTGGATTTGAAGTTGGATGAGCAGTGTACATTCTGCAATGTGAGTTTTGTAAAAAACAATTTCTAGAAGTAAAAAAATCACCTTCAGACTTTACTTTATCTGTAAAAAAATGAAAATGTTGTAAGGGTGCTTCTTTCCAGTCAACATTTTCTTCGTTTTCAAGTTCTTTAAGGTTTAAAGTTTGTGTTGGAGCATGAACATGATATTTATTACAATATATTCCTGAAAAACCTTTTGTTGAAACAAGCTCTTCTCTAAAAAGAGTTCCATCTTCTTTATAAAAAGCTGTATGTTTCGGATTTGGGAATTTTCCTAGTTTGTGATAGAAAGCCATTTTGTTTCTCTATTTAAATAATTTTTATTTACAAAATTACACTTTTTTTCAATAAATCAAATACAAATTCAAATAAATACTAAATTGATTAAACGACTATTTAACCAAAAAGTGCAGCATTGAGTAAATTTAAATACATGCTACGAGGTATTTCTATAGCTCCTAACATTTCTGTATGACTATTTATAAATTGAGTATCTAAAAGCTTAAATTTGTTTGCTCGCATAAAATCAACTAATGAAAAAAATGCTGCTTTTGATGCTCCACTTATTGAATTGAACATTGACTCACCAAAAAATGCTTTAGAAATACAAACTCCATACAAACCTCCTACTATTTTGCCATCTTTCCAAGTTTCGAATGAATGAGCAAAACCCATTTGATGTATTTGGCAATAAGTTTGAATTATCCTCATTGATCCATGTATCATCTCTACTGGCACAAGCTCTAATTACAAACTCAAAATCTGCATTTACACTAAATTTAAGTTTTTCTTTTTCAATAGTTTTTTTGAGTGAACGAGGCATTTTAGAAAACTCAAATGGTATGATAGCCCTAGGTTCGGGCGAATGCCAATATATTTTTCCATCTGAAGAGTCTGCCATTGGGAAAAAGCCTTGGCTATAAGCTTCCAATACAATTTCAGGTGTAAATAAAGAGATTATGTTATCCATTCATTCATAACTATTAATTTAATAATAATAAACTATAAACAATACTTTAAATGTATTTCAAAAAATCTTATAAAAAAACAGCTAAACAATTTTGAATAGCTGTTTTTTATAAACATAAGTTTAAGAAAAAATTTAAGCACCAACTTCTTTTTTAAATTTAGCAGATGGCATTGATTTAGGTCTTGTAAGCGGCATACCATAAGCTCTATTAATAATAGTTTGAGCTGAAATACCTAATACACGAGAAACACTAAAAATAACAGTATAGTAATCAAATTCTTTTAAGCCATAATGGTAGAACAAACATCCTGAACTCGCATCAACATTAGGCCAAGGGTTGTTGATTTTTGAAATTGTTTGTAATACTTTTGGCACTACTTCAAATACTTTGTCAACGGTTTGGAAAACAGGATCTTCAGGACAATATTTTCTACCAGCTTCTAAAAATGCAGTAAATCGTGGGTCTGTAACTCTTAAAACTGCATGACCATATCCTGGTACTACTTGTCCAGAATTCAAAGTGTCCCAAGTAAATTTTTCTAATTCTTCTAAAGATGGTGTACCACCAAATTTTTCCATTGTTTCAAGAATCCATTTTAAACATTCTTGTACAGCCAATCCATGTAATGGTCCTGCAAGACCATTTAAACCACCTGAAAGAGTATAATACAAGTCAGATAATGCTGAACCAATAGTTGATGCAGCAAAAGAGCTAACATTTCCACCTTCATGATCTGATAAACAAGTTAAATACAAATTCATAACTTTGGAAAAATCACCTTTTGAATCTTCCAAGCCAAGCATTTTCACATAGTTAGTTCCCCAATCAGCAGTTTTATCAGTCGCAATTCTTTTTCCATCAGCGTATTTTTTTCTATATATATAGGCAGCTATAGAAGGAACTTTGGCGATAATATCTAAAGCGTCTTCTAAAGTATAAGCCCAATATTCTGATTTTTTAATACCATCACTATAAGCTTTAGCAAATTTTGATTCACGTTGCATAATTAAAAGTGATGTGTTAAATAATGTCATTGGATGTGAATCCGCTGGCATTGTGTCAATTACATCCCAAACATATTGAGGTACATCTTCACGAGATTTCAAATCAGATTGCAAATCTGCAAGTTCTTCAGCATTTGGAAGAGTGCCAGTTAAAAGTAACCAAAAGATTTCTTCTGGAAGTTTGTCAGTAATTTCCGAAATTGGTGTTCCTCGAATAATTAATCCTTTATCAGCAGGTACTTCTGAAGTATCACAAACCAAACCTTTTATTCCACGCATTCCACCAAATGCTTGTCCAATTGTTACTTCACCAATTACTTTTTCACCATACTCTTTAGCAAAGTTTTTCAAATCTTCAGCTTGTGCTGGTAAAATTTGTTGTAATTTTTCTTTTAAAAGTGACATAATGTTACCTAATTTATAAATATTTGTATAATAATTCTATTTTTAAACAGTCTTTAAAAGTAAAGACGAGATGTTTTAATTTGATTGTAGATATTTTTACAAAAATCGAACATTATTAAAATATTTTTGAAAATCCATACAATTTTTATTATGAGTTTGTTTCTTGTGGTTTTCGATTTTTTTTCTGTTATACCTGCGGTGGCAGATATCGAATGTTTTTACATTCAAAGAGCATAGCTAAGAAACCTCATCCCGACCTTCTCCTAAAGGAGAAGGAGTAAAACCAAAGTTCGTTTTGGAAAAATTTTCCAAATAAGTTTTCCAAAGTTCGTTTTTTATTAAATTACGCCGATATGTTTTTTGCCTTTTTCTTGTCACCCTGAATTTAGTTCAGGGTATATTGAATTTTGGCTTTCAAAAAACAATTCTAAGAGACCTCATCCCAACCTTCTCCTTACTAAGGAGAAGGAGTAAAGCCAAATTTTATTTTTCTGTCATTCCTGCGAATGCAGGGATCTAATATTTTAACCTTTCAAGCAACTTTATTAAGAGACCTCACCTCAATCCTCCCCATTTTTCAAAGTTTCTGAGAAACTTAGAAATGGGAGGAAGTGACCAAAACCAAATTGATATTTTGGAAAAATTTTCCAAATAAGTTTTCCAAAGTTCGTTTTTTGTCAAATGTTTTCTTGTCACCCTGAATTTATTTCAGGTATATTTGGCTTTTAAATTTCAAACCACATAGCTAAGAGACCTCA
>JAPLFM010000167.1 GCA_026390675.1 Candidatus Kapaibacterium sp.
TTGAAGGTATTAATTCTAAAATACAATTAGCAAAGAAAAGAGCGAGAGGATATAGAAATATTGAAAACTTTATTAATATGATTTACTTCATTTCTGGAAAACTTAAATTTGATTACCCACTCTATTTAGCGTAGAGCCAATTTTTTAAAAGATTTTTGGAAAATTATATACTCTATTTTTACAAAAAAGTTTGATTTTTCAAATTTTTTTGAAAGAAGAGATTTGTTCCTTTTATTGTTGTATTTAGAAATAGTATTAGTTTTTATTTTTATTTTAGATTGGACTTTATTTTGGGGATATACTTTTCAAGTTGGAGCAGTAGTTTCAATCCTTGTTATTAATCAATTAATAATTATAACTAAAAAATTATTAGAATAAGTAATGGTAATGCTCCTAAGCAGTTTTTAAGTTTTAACAATTGTTAGTTCTTTGAAACAACTTTATTCTAATACGCTTTAGGCTTAAAATTTTTAGGAGTTTCAATCACAACTAAATCATTTTTAAGAGTAGCAGGGTAGAAACCAGCTTTTAATATTTCTTTTGTTTGGCTTTCGCTTAGTTGAGGAATAGCAATTACTCCAAACTTCTTTTTGTCTCTATATTCTGGATAAAAAGTATCAAATCTATTCATAATTTCTTTTAATTGATCTATAGCCTTAGAGGAGAATCTACTTTTAATTTCAGTAAGAAAAACTGAATTAATACTTCCATTTACAATTCCTATTGCATCAATTTCAATAGTTCCTCTACCAATTAAATTTCTATTTCTATTTGGATCGAAAGATTGAATTCCAAATTTTTCAAACATAATTTTTTCTAAAGAATTATAGAATAAATCTTCAGTAAATTTACCAAAATTATTATGCAATCCACCTATTTGCCTGCCATGTTCTTCTATTTGTTTACTGACTTCTTTGATTTGCATTTCAGTTTTTTGGCTTTCGATTGCTAAATCTTTAATAGAATTTCTAATTTCTTGAAACTCAAGTCTATCTTTTTCAAATATAGTAATTAATTGCTCATAAGTTAGAGTTTTTTCTCGCATTTTATTACTTTGAATTTATTATTTTTACAAATACACGAAAAATTAAATAAATTATTTTGCAAAAGACCAATTCGCCCTATTTGTATTTAATAATATATTATTGAAATAAGTATAAAAATATTAATGTTTCTATTTTAAAATTTGCCATTACTTCCCAATTTTAACAAATTTTTGAGTTTTAGTTCCAATTTTGATGTAATAAATTCCGTCTGCTAAATCAGAAATATTTATAAATCTCGAAGCATTTATTTGCTTAATTTCAATTCCTTGAATAGAAATTATTTGAGCAGTTTGATTATTTGTAAATTCAATATCTCTAATTTCTAATATGTCTTGAGCTGGATTAGGTGAAACATTGAAATTTTGGAATACTTCAAACTCATCTTCAATAGCATTAGGAGTATAATTGCCATAGTAATATTCTTTACCTCTTTTCACTTTACTAGTTAGCGAATTACCTGATATATCATCTCCATTTCCTATATCTACTGAAGACCCATCAGCTTCTCCACCTTTTTTTGGTAAAGCGAATCCAATTAGAATTGCAAATCGAGCTACTTGATTTGGAAGGAAATGAAATTGACCAGAAGCATTTAACATTCTTAAATCACCTGTACCAAAATCACCATCTAAAAGCCCACTGCTTGTAAAAAGAAAGCGATCAGAATCTAATAATTTGTCATCAGCAATGTTCCAGCTTCTAAATGTTTTTAAGCCTAATTGATCTTTTGGATTGCTAAGTGTTTTGCTTTCTACTAAATATCTATTTTTATCTATCACAGGAGTTTCTATAAAAGATACTCCCACATATCCAAATCCTTTACCTATTTCACCTTTATCTGTATTTGTCCAAGCAACAGCCAAATTCAAAGTAGAATCTTCATAATAATACCTCATTCTGTCATTTGATGCACCCTCCGCTGAGTTACTTTTTAATGCTATGTCAGTATCAAATACTCCTGCTAAATTACAGTTATACAATGTGTCTTTTGATTTATTTGTTATTTCATATCTTATAATTACAATATCGTTTAGTTCTTTATTTTTCCATTGAAGAATCTTTGATTGAATATCTAAACCCAATGGATAGCCTTGTGCTTTTCTTAGAACAGAACCACCATCATAATATGTTAGGTCTGTTTCTTTATAAAAGCTTAATATATCTTCATCTGATTGAATTAAAGGTCCATTTTGATATTTTACAGAATTCCTTTTTAAAGTATCAGCTTCATATATCCCATTTAATCCACTTAAATTATTTAATTTTGGACTCAATTGCCAAAGAGGCCAGTTTAAATTAGTATCATTAGATTTACCATTATTATTATATTCTGTTGAACAATAAATATTATTATTTCTAGAATTTCTATTTAAAATTTGACCTTCGTCAATTAATCCTGGTACCATCCATGATCTACCATTGTTTGGGTTGTAAGAAATAGAAACAAATTTATTTAATTTCCTTGAACTATCCTTGGCATCTATTACAAACTTCTCACAGGCAAACCAAAATCCACTCCCAAAAAAGTATTGATTATTAGAACCTCTGGGCCAAAATCCTGCACCCTGAGCAGTAGATACATCGGTAAAATTTATACCATAATTTGATGATATGAATTCAAAATTACTTATAGTGTTTTTCTTAAGTGCAAAGGGAGCTGAATTTAGTTGAATTGGAAATACTATTGCACAAATTAACAATAATGTTATAACGATTATATCAATTTTAAAAGTTTTCATATTATAGCCTTTAAATAAATAAAATGTATTTGTATAAGTTTCACTTTACTATAGACACTTGAAAATAAAATAAGTTACAAAAAAAATGCAATTTTCCAAAAATATCACATTTACAACAAAAAAAACTTTTGCCGTCCATAGCTTATTGTAATAACCAAAATTGAAAAAATAGATGCGTGCTGAAATAAATGCTTTGAATGAAATTAAAAATGTGTCAGTTATAACTCTTGGATGTGCCAAAAATCTTGTAGATTCTGAAAGATTTTCTGGCAAACTAAGAGCCAATGGAATTAATATTATTGAAGATACTCAAAATGCTGATGCTCTAATTATTAATACTTGTGGATTTATCAAGTCTGCCAAAGAAGAAAATATACAGATGATACTTGAAGCAGCGGAGCTTCGTAAAAAGAAAAAATATAAGAAACTAATTGTAACTGGTTGCTTGGCTGAAAGATACAATGAAGAACTTAAAACTCAAATCAAAAATGTAGATTACTTCCTTGGTACTAATGCTGATGATAAAATCCTCAAAATTTTAGTTGGTGATCCAAAATTAGAATTACTTGGTGAAAGGATGCAATTCACTCCTAAACATTTTGCATATTTAAAAATGTCTGAAGGATGTGATCAAAAATGTACTTTTTGTGCTATTCCAATAATGAGAGGAAAGCATATCTCAGAACCAATCGAAAAATTGGTAAATGAAGCAAAAGGACTTGCTAAAGCTGGTGTAAAAGAGCTTGTTTTGATTGCCCAAGATTCGACAATGTATGGGAAAGACCTTTATGGAAAGCGAATAATTGGTGAGCTTTTGAATCAACTTGCAGACATAAGTGAATTTGAATGGATACGTATGATGTATGCTTATCCGAGAGATTTCCCTTATGAAATATTAGATATAATAGCACAAAGACCAAATATTTGTAATTATCTTGATATTCCACTTCAGCACGGTTCGTCTAAAGTATTGAAATCAATGCGTAGAGGGGTAACTAGAGAAGATTTGGATAAGATTGTTTATTCAATTAGAGAAAAAATTCCTAATGTTGCTATTCGTAGCACTTTCATTGTGGGTTACCCTAATGAAACAGAAGAAGATGTAGATATGCTTATTGATTTTATCCAACAATCAGAGCTTGATAGAGTGGGAGTTTTCACTTATTCACACGAAGAAGGAACAGGAGCATATCCACTTGGCGACCCAATCCCGGAGGCAGTGAAAGATGAAAGAAGAGGAAGAGTTATGCTTGCCCAACAAGAAATATCTCACAGAAAAAACAAAGCTAAAGTTGGTAGTACACTTAAAGTTTTAGTTGAGTATGAAAATGACGATTATTACTTAGGTAGAACAGAACAAGATGCACCTGATGTGGACAATATAGTTTATGTAAGCAAAAAAGATACAAATATTGAACTTGGCACATTTATCAAAGCCAAAATCACAGATGCTGCCGAATATGAGCTTTATGGAAGTGCGGTGTAGGGGTTTTAAATAGTTTTTTGCTTATAAACGTCTAAATTTTTGAATAAATTAATATTAAAAAGGTTACTACAATGATAACAATAGATGAAAATGTAATTACAATCCCTCGTAAAACTTGGGATAGTGTAAGCAATAATTTTTATTTTAAAGAACTTATTGAAAATCTTATTGATAGTGAAGAACTTAATGAAGCAATAGAAAATAGTACAGAACTTGTTGATTTGAGAGAATATGACCTTAAAAGAAGACCAAATAAAATATAAGATTAAGATTGATAAAATTGCATTGAAATTTTTAGAAAATCTAGATGATTTCAAATATAATAATATTATTGAAGAAATATTCAAACTTGAGCATGAACCAAGACCTGTAGGCTGTGTAAAGTTAAATACTAAAAGTGGTTACAGAATCAAGTGGAGTAAATATCGAATTTTATTTACAATTGATGATTTAAACAAAACAATAATAATATACAAAATTGGACATAGGAAGGATGTATATAAAACAAAATAAAGCCAAAATAACAGATGCTGCCGAATATGAGTTTTATGGAAGTGCTGTGTAATCTAGTGAAATGAAAAAACTTGTAACTATAATTGTTTTATTAAATTTAACAAATGTTTTGGGTCATTACTCGAATTCAAAAAAAGGAGATTTTGACCTTGATCGAGGATACTTACAAATATCAGATTCCTTGATTGTGATTAACCCTAAATCATATAATGAAATAATTGTAACTTATCAAGCAGACAAATCTACTCCTATAACATTTCAAGATTTGAGTTCAACAGAAATTAAGTTAAAATCAGTTGGGCAAGAACCTTCCTTTTTACTTTCTGAAACACCCTCATTAACAAATTATTCAGATGCTGGGAACAGTCAAGGTTACTCTTATTTCAGGTTGAGAGGTATAGATCAAACAAGAATTAATGTTACTCTTGATGGAGTTCCTTTGAATGAACCAGAAGACCAAGGTGCATATTTTTCTAACTATCCTGATATATTTAATTCAGTTAGTAAAATTCAAATTCAAAGAGGCGTTGGAACTTCTAAAAATGGTGTTGCAAGTTATGGTGGAAGCATACAATTATTTTCTCCTAATCTTTATGATACATCTAGATCAACAATAGGTTGCAGTTTTGGATCATTCAACAGCCTTAGAGCTTTTGGTGAATATAATAGTGGGATTCAAAAAAACAAATCTGTTTATATTAGAGCATCTGAGATATATTCAGACGGTTACAAATATAATTCTTCAAATAATTCACAATCTGTTTATATAAGTAGTGGTTTGAACTATGATAAATCATATTATTGGAAACTTAACTTTCTTTTAGGACACCAACAAAATCAATTAGCTTGGATTGGAGTTTCAGATTCACTAATTGAAATCGATAGAAAAACTAATGCAAACAAAAATGAAAAAGACCAGTTCAGTCAATGTTTGGCACAAATTCAAAATTATTATTTAATAGATAAATTTTCATCTGTTCAATCTAGCATTTATTATACTTTCCTAAATGGGAATTACGACTTTAATTTAAATAATTTCTTAGGTTTTACTTCAACAAACGAACTATTCAACTATGCTTTTCAATCAAATCTTCTTGGCTTATTTCTTAATTATAATTATGACATTAATAATTTAAACTTAACAACAGGAGTTCATGGGAATATTTATAATCGTAAACACATTGGAAGTGAACAATCGCTAGGCCAGCTATATTTTAATATAGGATATAAAAACGAAGCTAGTATTTTTACAAAAGCAAATTATTCTTTAGATTGGTTAACTTTGTTTACTGATCTTCAATACAGATATTCATCATTTGATTATAAAGGTAGTATTTATATTGATAAATTACAATGGTTCTTTTTTAATCCCAAGTTAGGTTTGAGTGTTGAAATAAAACCCAACTCATTACTCTATTACAGCATTGGTAGTACTGGCAGAGAGCCTACAAGAAACGATATGTTTGGAGGAAATGACAATTTATTATCAGATAGTTTAGGAAATACAATCTTGAAAATTAAAACTCCAGAATATGTTTTAAATCAAGAGTTTGGTTTCAAATATCAGTCAACTAAGATAAATCTAAATTTTAATTTTTACTATATGGATTTCAAAAATGAAATAGTACTTGATGGTAAGTTTGGACCAAATGGTTTGGCACTAATAAATAATGTGGACCATAGTTTTAGAAGTGGATTTGAAGTAAGTATTATTTATAAAATTAATAATTGTTTTTCACTCATTAACAACTCCTCCTTCAATTATAGTAGAATCAAAGAACAAAAGGAAGTTTTTAGCCCAATTCTAACACCACCAATTATTATAAATCAAGAAGTAGTTTATTCATTTAAAGGATTGACTTTTGCTCTTTCAACAAGGTATCAAGACAAATCATTTATTAACTTTTCAAATACTTCTATAGTAAAAAGTTATATTGTTTTTAATGGAAGATTTACTTATAACTTCTCAGATTATGACTTTTCTGTCTTTCTAAACAATATTACTAATTCACATTACTTCAATAACGGTTATGAAGATTTTGACGGAATAAAAAAGTATTTTGTACAAGCACCAACAAATGTTTATGTTTCAATACATTATAGATTATGATTGAATATTTAGATATTAAAAATATTGCTTTTCAAATTTTAGGTTACCCAATCAGCTATGTTGAATTAATTGCAACTTTGTTCGGTTTGATTTCAGTTTACTTTGCAACTAAGGAAAATATATTGACATGGGGGACTGGTATAATAAATGAAATATTTCTTTATATTTTGTTTTTTCAGGTTCAGCTTTATGCGGATATGTTCCTTCAAATTTATTTCTTTTTAGTTACCCTATATGGTTGGTATAATTGGAAATCAAATTCAACAAATAATAAAATTGAAAAAATAAGTTTCAGAAATAGAATATTACTAGCTTTGATAATTCTATTAAGTACATTTGTTTTAGGATTCATATTTTCAAATATTCATTTGTATTTAAAATCTTATTTTAAAATTCAAGCAACATATCCTTTCACAGATTCTTTTATTATGGCTTCGAGTATAGTTGCTACAATTTTACTTGCAAAAAAGAAAATTGAAAATTGGTATATGTGGATTGTTAATGATATGACATGTGTCCTTCTATATTTTAAGAAAGGCATTTACTTTCTTTCTATTGAATATTTGATATTTCTTGGGATTGTATTTTATGGACTTTATCAATGGGAAAAACAAATTAAAAATGATTAAAGCATTTGTATTTGGCAAGTTCTTACCTTTTCACAATGGACATAAAGCATTAATAGAATTTGCTTTAAGCAAGTGTGAGTTTTTAACTATTTTAATATGTTGCAGTGATAAAGAAAATATTTCAGACTATATTAGAAGTTCATGGATTCAAAAAACATTTGAAAAAGAGAAAAGTATCGAAATAAGAACTTTCAACTATTTAGAAAGTGAGTTACCAAATACTTCTTTACCATCAAAAAGAGTTTCGAAAGCTTGGGCCAGTATTTTTAAGAAACTTTTCCCAGATTATTCACTTTTAATTACTTCAGAAGAATATGGTGATTATGTTGCTAATTTTATTAATATTCAACACATTGCTTTTGATATTCACAGAGAAATTATTCCAGTTTCAGCAACTGCTTTTCGTAATGATATCTATACAAATTGGAAATATTTACCAGATAGTGTCAAACCTGATTTTGTAATTAAAATCGTAATATTAGGTACAGAATCTACAGGCAAGACAACTCTAGCTATTAATCTCTCAAAATATTTCAATGCTAGTTTAGTACTTGAAGCAGGAAGAGAAATCATTAGCGACTCAAACAGTTTTAGCCTTGAAGATCTTCAAAAAGTAGCAACTGAACATGCAAAAAGTATTGAATTGAATATTATAGCAGATAGTCCAATAGTTATTATTGATACGGACATTTATTTAACCAAATCTTATTCAACATTTACTTTTGAAAAGGAATTTGAAATAAGTGCTGATATTTTCAATACAAATAAAGCAGATCTTTATCTATACCTTAACAATGATGTTGCGTTTATACAAGATGGGACAAGAATGAGTAAAGAAAAAAGAGATTTATTAGATATTTCTCATCGAAAAGTTTTGAAGGAGAATGATATTGAAATAAAAGAAATTACTGGTACATATGATGAAAGATTTGAAAAAGCTGTGAAACATATTAATAAATTAATTGAAATGAAAAACCAAGAAATCAAAATGTAATGTTTTTTAAAATCATGTCAAAATTAAAATCATTCTTAGGTGTATTAATTCTAACATTAAAAAAAAGTTTATTCAAAGTAGAAAATGCAATATATTATAAGATTGTTTTAAAGTAAATAATTTGAAATTAGTCAATACAATAATATTTCCTAAAGATTTTCGTATATTTGAAAAAAAATAGATTTATAATATGAAAGAAAAAATTTTAACCTTTGACCAACTAATAGAATTGTTTGAAAGAACAGATATTAAAATCGAAAAACTTGCAAAACAAATTGCAGAACAAGGTAAAATGATTAATGGTATAGCTGAATCAAATGGCTTGGCGGCTGAAACCTTAATTTCTAATACATTAGAAAACAGCTTATCGCTCAATGGATGGTCATTTGATTATGCTGATATAAATGTTAAAAAACATATCAAAGGGTTAAATATTAGAGAACAGTTTGATTTGGTTCTCGGAAAAGAAAATTTACTAGCAATTGTTGAAATAAAATATAGAGTTAGAACTGAAGATGTTACGGAATTAGCTAATAGGAAAATCCCTAATTACAAAAAACTATTCCCAAATGAAACAAGACATATAGTTGGTGTAGTAGCAGGTATGAGTATAGATGATCATACTATAGAAGTAGCAAAAGCAAATGGAATTTATGCAATTACTCTCTCAGGCGACCAAATAAAAGTTGAAAATGCTATATATAAAGAGTTTGTTTAAAAAATAACTACTTCCAAAATACTTAAAACCTCATTTTTACGTTAACAATCTTTTTGTTCAACAAGATTGAAAGTCTTATCTATTTGACTGGTTAAAAATGAAAATTAAAATGCTAATTCTTGCACTTTGTTCAATTGTTTTCTTTAACTCTTGTACTGAAGATCCTATTAGTCCAATTGTACCGCAATCCTATTTAGCCTCTGCTTTTAGTTTGAGTGATGGCAGGATTTGGACTGTTGGTGCTTATGGCTCAATATATTATTCTACAAACTTCGGTAAAACTTTTGTCAAACAAAATTCTAATACAAGCAATATATTGCTTTCAATAATTGTTAATGGCAATTACGGAATTATTACTGCCGAAAAAGGTGTAGTTTTAATATCAAGAGATGCAGGTCTTACTTGGAAAGTATCTTCGCCTGGTACAATTAAATATCTTAAGTCTGCTTGTTTTGAAAATGGAGTAACTTACGTTAGTGGTCAAGAAAGTTCTTTTTTTGTTTTTTAAGATAGTGGAACAACTTGGCAATCTTTCCAACTTGATTTAAAAGTTGACTTCAATAGAGTTAAAAGTGAATCCAATTTGTATTTACTATCTAGAACTATTAATCAAACGGATTCATCTAAACTGTATCGACTTCTTCAAGATAGGAAAACATTAGATAGTACTTATCTTCCAGAGTTTACAAATTATTTAGCAGATGCAATTGAAATTGGAAATTCAGTTTTGGTATTTGGCTCAGGTGTAATATTCAAATACGATTTAGATGGTTTAAATAATCTTACAAATGGCAAAGTTGTTTGGGATAAAACGAATTTAGACTCTCTTCAAAAATATGATTATGTAGTTTTTGAAAAAGCAATTTCTTTTGGAAGTAATGTTTACGCTTTTGGGTATTATGGATATAACATAGGTGTAATATATAAAAGTACCGATTCAGGTTTGACTTGGAAGAGAATTTATGATGGTAAAGATTTGATACATATTTTTTCAGCAACAGCATTTGACGAAAACAATATCATTGCAACAGGTGGTTTTGGTAACAAAATTTTAACATCTACTGATTCTGGTGTAACTTGGTTTTTAAAAACTTTAGAATAAATTGTAACAAAACAATCCAAAAACTGTCATTATAAATAATGCTTGAACAAATTCAAAATAAAAAAGATTTAAAAAACTTCACTTTAAGTGAATTACAAGATATAGTAGTTCGTTTAGGTGAGCCAAAGTTTAGAGCTGTGCAAATTTTTAAAGATCTTTACGAAAAAAGAGTAGGGAATTTTGAAGATTTTAAAACAATTCCCAAAAGTTTGAGAACAAAGCTTGAGGAAGAGTTTACTTTAAATAGTATTAAATCATTCAAAAAACAAACTTCTGTCGATGGGTCTGTAAAATATTTGTTTAGTTTAAATGATAACAAGAATATTGAAGCTGTATTTATGCCATGGCTTACTGAAGAATCTGATATCCCTATTAGAACAACACTTTGTATTTCTAGTCAGGTAGGTTGTGCAGTAGATTGTAAATTTTGCGCTACTGGCAAATTAGGATTTACTAGAAATTTACAAACTTCTGAAATAATCGAACAAATTACTTTGATTGAAAAAGATTTAGATACTAAGCTGACTAATATAGTTTTTATGGGTATGGGAGAGCCTCTACTAAACTATAAAAATGTTATTGGTGCAATTGAGATTATGACTGATGATAATATTAATATGATAAACAGAAAACGAATTACAGTTTCTACTTCTGGAGTTGTTCCAAAGATATTACAATTAGCTGATGAAAAAAATCCTGTTAAATTAGCAATTTCATTACATGCAACAACCAATGGTGTTAGAGATTTGATAGTTCCTTTAAATAAAAAACTCAATATTCAAAAGATTATGGATGCAGTTGAAGTTTACTACCGAAAAACTAAAATGCCAGTAACTTATGAATATATTCCATTTGATGGCTTAAATGATACTGATAGAGATGCCAAAAGACTTGCCAAAATTGCTCAGCGAGTTCCCTCAAGAATTAATATAATTCCTTTCAATGATATTTCATTTACTAACCCTACAGGATATGCAGCAGAATTGAAACCTACTCCTCGTGTTAAAATTGAAGAGTTTGCAGAAAGAATTAGGTTTTATGGAGGAGTGGTTATTGTGAGAGATACTTTTGGCGATGATATTGATGCAGCTTGTGGACAGCTAGCTTTATCTGTTAAAGAGGGAGTTTAGATACAATGAGAGCTATTCTTTGCTTATTATTTATTTTAACAGTTCCATTTACTAATGTCTTTGCTTCTAGTCCATTATTTAAAGACATTATACCAAATGAAAAAGATGAATACTATCTTAGACTAAAAAATGGTGATGAACTTTCTGGATTTATAATTGAAATTATCGATAATAAAGAAGATGGTGAAGGAATCAGGTTTAAAACTGAAGTAGGTAAAGCACTTGTTTATGATTTCCAAATAGCTGAATTGAGATTGAAATCAGATATGTATAGGCATACAAACAGATTGTATTTTATGAATACTGCTGAACCAATTAATAACAATCATTTTATAGGAAATTTTGAACTGCTTTTCTTATATGGTGGAATAGGTTTAGCTGATTTAGCTTCTATTAATTTTGGAAGTTCGCTAATTCCAGGTCAAAATAATGATCAATTAACAACACTTAATATTAAACTTACAGTATTAAACGAACCATTTGAAAGCATGGATGGTAAAATGGTTTTAGCAATTGGCTCTAATTATGCTCATATAAACAAAGGCACTGAGTTTTTACACTTTTATGGAGTAAGCACATTTACAGGTAAGAGATCGAATTTATCTATTGGTTTGTTTTATAAAGCTGGTATGAATGATCTTGGTGAAGTGAAAGTATTTGATAGAATATATGGATTTAATTATGGCAATGGATCGTTTGGATTGAACTTAGGTTTAGATACAAAGTTTAGTGAAAGAAATGATTTGCATTTTATTGGAGAACTTTGGAATAGTGATATATCAAAACCTACTAATACAGGGATATTGATAGGATAACAGATTTTGGTTTAGCATTATTTACCCAACCATTTATAGCTCCTTTCTTTAGTTTTATTTGGACACCTTTTTAAAACTTACTTTACTTTGTAATATCCAAATCATATTTATCTAAAAGACCAGTCAAATTTAGTCTTGAGAATTTTGTTTTTTTTAATTGGTTCTTCTCAGGATCAATTGAAAAATTAAATGAAGATGTAAAATCAACTTTGTTTAAATTAGTTTTTTCAAAAATAGCTAAATCCAAGTCACTATTTTCAAATATAGATTCGCTTAAATCAGAATATGAAAAATCTACTTCTTTCAGGCTACAATTAGAAAATTTAGTTTTTTTCATAATTAATTTATAAAAAGATGAGCTATTTAATATACACGAATCAAAGCTAGCAGAAAATAAAAAATTATTTGAATTTTCAAAATACAAACCTAGAAGCTTACATTCTTTAAATTCTACATTTCTAAAAGCTGTTTCTTGAATTTTTGACATACTTAAATTACATGCAATAAAATTACAATCAACAAACTTAGTATTGGTCAAATCAGACTTTAAGAAATTGCAATTTGAGAAAGTACAGTTTTCAAATTCTAATTGTTTAATATTTTGGTCAGAAAAATCAATATCATTAAAGACATTATCTGAATTTAATTCTTTAGACATTAGAAATTTACTCCAATAGAATAATAACCCATCAATGGTCCTAAGACTAATGTTGAAGGGTCTTTTAAAAAATAAAACGATTTGCCTATTGAGAATTTTGAAGGTCCAATTGGTGTATCAAAACTAAGGCACAAACCAACACCATGTTTCAAAGTTTGTATTTTTACTGTTTCAGGATTTTCCCAAGTGTTTCCTAAGTCATATCTTGCACTAATATATGTATCAAAAAACAATGCTAATGGTGATTTCCATCTTAATTCCAATGATGAAAGAAAGATTTGTCTTCCTCTATTTTCATCTTCTTTCATACCGTAAAACAAATTTTCTCCTCCAATAGAAAAAAGCTCGGGAGTAGGAAGAGTTCTATCTGCAGAGCCAAAAACAATTTTAGGTTTAAGAATAAAATCACCAATTTTTCCATTGAATTCATAACTCAAAAATAATTTTGAAAAACCAATCCCATCACTAAATTGAATAAAACTGCTTTCAAATGATACATCTAAAAATGATCCTTTTGAAGGGAAATCAACATTATCTCTATCATCTATTTTACTTCCTAATTTAATAGTAGAGATGCTATAAAAGTTTGGGAAAAAATTTGAATTTAAGTCAATTTCTCTCTGTTTTTCAAATCTTAAACCAACATCAATTTTACCAATTCTTTCTAATTGAAATCCTACAAAATATGAAAGCCCAAATCGTTCGTTAGATATTTGAGCTATCCTGTTGTTTCTAAATTCATTGATTGCTAAACCAACTTCTTTTTCATAAGTATATAAATTTTTTCTATCATAATACAAATTTAGGTAATATGAAAAATCAGTCGAAAATACACTTGGATTATTTAAAATCAAACTTGCTAATTGATTTCTTATTCCAAGATTTGATTTAAATTGAACACGAGTTCCTTTATCTATTAAATTTTCTCTAACTATTCCAAAACCAAACTGAGCATTCCTTTCATTATCAACTCTCCCACTAAGCATTAATAAATTTTCTGCTTTTTCATCTACAATTAAATTAATATTAATTCCACCATTTGTGCTATCTTTTTTAATATCAATACTTACAGAATTAAATAGTTCAGTAGAAATTAATCTATTCCAAAACTGATTTATTTTTGAAGCATTTGCTGGTTCGTTTTCTTTAAAATTAATATCTCTTCTTATCAAATAATCATAAATGTTCTTTCCTATAATATTAATATGTTTTATTAATCCTTTGTTCAATTTAATATTTAAAATTTTATGAGTAGAATCAAAAAAAGAATTTTCAATTGAAGCAAATGAGAACCCATTTAATCTATATTGAGATATTATTTCTTCAAATATTTTTTCTTGAACTATTTTTCTTAATGAGAAATTCTTGTATTTTAAATTGAGAGAA
>JAPLFM010000189.1 GCA_026390675.1 Candidatus Kapaibacterium sp.
CACTAAAACGAGTACCAGCAATTACATATTCAGTATTTTCAGTTGCAAAAGGTGAGCTATGATTACCACCACTATTTGGTAATTCAATTATTTCTGTAGTTTTGAAAGTAGTTAAATCAATTCTAGCAATTCTTGGAGTGTTATTTCCATTTATAAATAACCATCTACCATCGTGCAAACCATTTGTCATTGATAATGATGGATGGTGAGCATCGTCCCAAGGTATAAAACCTTGTGAAGTTTCAAACATTGGTTTAGTTTCTTCAGTATAACCATATCCATTTTCTGGATTTTGTGAAAATACAGGAATTACTTTAAATAATCTTCCACTTGGAATTCCATAAACGGAAACTTGACCACTAAATCCACCAGACATAAATGCATAAAACTCATCATATTTACCGGGAGCTACATACACTTTTGATGCTGCATCTTTATCACCTGTAATATCATTCTTTGTTGAGCAAGAAAAAAAAGTAATTGCTGAAACAAAGACTAATGCAATAGCACTATATAAAAAGTACTTTTTCATACTAAAACCTTGTAATTATTTAATAAAATAAGTAAACTACTATTTTTGAGAATCTAAGTTTCTAAAGTTTTCCAAAATTGCACGAGCATCTTCTTGTGTTATATTTTGGTTTGTCATTTGAGTCATAAACTGTCCCAATAGTTCCTTAGCAAAAGGATTTTTTTGAGTCATTTCAATTGGATTCAAAATCATATTCATAATAAACTCTGGTCTGCGTCTAGTTGTTATTCCTTTTAAAGCTGGACCAACATATCTTGTGTCATATTTATGACATGCAGCACATTTAGAATCGAATATTGCTTTGCCTTTTTCTGCTAAAGCTGGACTAATTGAATCCATTTTGACTTCTGTCTTTATTGGACCAATTCCTAACTCATCTGGGTTTATAACTGCTTTTTCTGGAGCTTTCTCTCCACATGCAAAAAGTAACACAAATGATAATATACCTAATAGGTTTAATAATGTTTTCAAATCTTACTCAAGATTAGTCTATGAAATATCAAAACAGCTTAATACTATTTTGTCTTTATTTACAATGCAAAAATAAAGATTTTATATTTATAAAAAAAGATATTTTTATATTTATTGATAAAGTTAATAAAAAACTTCATTTTTCTACTTATAAAAAAAATAAAATACAGGTAATTATTTATTTGATGAGAAAATGAATTTTATTTAGGTTTGGTTACTGAAGCATATTGAAGGTATTTTGTATCCTCTAGGTTTCCCATTAATAGAAAATTTGCTAACTTTAGATTTTTAGATTTGCTAGGATTAATCCCTTCCATTTGAATAATATCAAAGCCTAATAATTCAAACATATCTATTATGCTTTTTTTTGTGAAAAATCTTAGGTGAGTTTTATCTAATATTCCTTCATCTTCATATTTCCAGTCTTTATCGAAAAGTAGTTTTTTTAAATTAGAAATGTATCTCACATTAGGAATTGAACTTACTACAACTCCATCTCTATTAAGCTTTTGCTTTATATTTAATAAAGTATTATAAGGATCAACTAAATGTTCCAAAATGTCATTGAAAATTATACAATCAAAATATTCATTAGGTAATGAATCAATTTTTAGAGTTAAATCACCTATTAAAACTTTATCTATTCTACTTTCTGCAACCTTTGCTGATTTTTCATCAAGCTCCATTCCCCAAACTTCAGCATTAAGTAATTGTTTTAATTGTAATCCAAATTGTCCTTCACCACAACCAACATCCAAAATTTTCCCAGCATTTTGAGGAATAAATTTTAGCATTTCATGTCGAGTTTGAATGTAGTATCCATCTGTTTTGATAGATTGATCTTTTAAGTGTTCGAGTTTAGTCATTTTGTTTTTTTTATCATATTAATAGTATTAAATGTAAAAATACGAAATAAATTTCTTATTTATATGTTTAAACATATTGAAACAAAATTTTATTGAGGATCTATGTAATTTTTTAACAAGAAAATATTAAATATAAAGAGTTTTATCTGTAAATGTCATAAACAAAAACTTTTATTCCAATTACAAATCTATTATCTGGGATTACAGTTTCATCAATTGCATTCGAAAATGGGAAATACGGATGAGATTTATTTAAAGAGTAATATAAATAGTTCCAAGCAGATTGATAAAGAAATTGATAAACAGGAGCATATTGATACTTTTTATTTATTAAAATAGGGGTTACAAATTTATCTAAAACCCCATTTCCTCCTAATTCAATAATTTTACTTAAAGCCCAATTTTCAAAACTCATATTGAAATGAGTTAAATTTTCTCTATAACCAATTATAAGTGCAAATTTTTTGCCTGATTGATATCTAACTCCAGATTCGAAGTAATCACCTAAGCCAATTCTAGAATTATTAGTTGTGCTTAAATAGAATTGATCAAAAGTTAAACCCAAAGATTTATATAAGCTTAAACTTGATTTCTCATCAAAAGTCCACCCATATCCTCTCGAATAAACAAACCCTGTGTTTAAGTTAAAATAATCTAATTTAGAGTTTGATGCTTTATCATAATTATGCTGAGTAACACCTAGAGTTAAACTAAAGTTATTGCCATACATAATATGGTTTTTAAGATTAGTATCTGAAAATTTATATGATTCATAAAAATCAATTCCAAAGTCAAATCCATTTATAGTTTCTTTAGCAAAATTAATAGATTCTCCAATTAACCCAGATTCTAAATTTCCATTACGTTTAATATAAGATGAGGTAATATAATTTTTAGAAAACAATTTTTCTGTATTATCCCACTGTTTTAGAATTTCCAATTGACTTGTTTTATCGACAATTTCAGTTTTATATTTTGTCCTTTGATATGTTTTTGGAATTCCCAAAGTATCAGTCAAATATTCTGATGATAATAATGTGTTAGAAAATATGATTAATAAAATAGAAAGTTTTGATATTAATTTCATGATTTTATATTTTTGGTAAATGTGTAAAATTAAAACTAATAATTTTTTTGTCATTAAAAAAAACTTTAGTAATTTGAAATTGAAAAATAAGCAAATAATCAAAAAAAATATTTAAAGGATTAGACTTTCAGCTTATTTAGTTTTATAATTAATTCTTTAATTACAAAATTCATGGGGAAATTTGAAAAATATAATTAATTTTTTTTTTTTAACATTAATATTTTTAATTTCACTTGCTTCGTGTAAGAGTACTTTAAGAATAGGTTATGAAACAGCTGGTTTATTTAAAAAAGGTGATTCTTATTCGAAAATGCAAGATACAATAAATAAAGAACCATATTTAGAAGAAGAAGTTGTATTAAAACGAACAAATGAAAAGTTTAAAGTAACATTTTATAAAAGATGGATTCAAACTTATACAGGAGAAAATTCATTTTTTTCTCGAGATAAGTATGATGTTTTTGTTTTTACTTATAAAAATGAAAAATTGTATTTTTGGGGTAATATTGATGATTATAAACGCAGTAATGATAAAACAGTCAATGAATTAGGTCTAATAATTTCTGAAATATGGGCAAATGATTAAGGAATAAATATGAAAAACTCACTATTAATTTATGTTTTAATATGTTTTACTTTAGTTGTTGTTGCTTGCAATGGACCAAAAGATTTATCAAAAGCGAATGATTTGTTATATTTGAAACAAGGTATGGAATACTCAATTCTTGACTCAATCTTTAATTTAAAAAGTAAAATTAGATTTAATATTGAATTTGAAAATGAAGGATATACTGTGGTAGCAAGTGGTATTTGTAATTTCCACCATAGCCAAAGTTCATCATATAAAGTACCTGGTCCATCTATACCTGGTCCATCATCTGTAACCCCTAATAACCCCTATGGTGGATTCACAAAAACAGAAACCACTAAAAGTTTTGATATGTCTAAAAGTGAATATGATAAGTTTTATTTAATTTTTAAAAACAGAACCTTAGTAAACTGGGGTTATCTTTATGAATTTAAAAATTCAGATTCAGAGAAAGCAAACAAATGGGGTGAACTTTTGTTTAGAGAAGATAAAGCATTTTAAATAAATAACGAAGGCTAAAAACGGTGAATATTAAAAAATTGAATTGTGTTATTTTATTAGTTTTTTGTTTAGTTGGGCTTTGGTCTTGTAGATTAATGATTACAAAATCTCATTTAAAATTGTATAAAGGTATGACTTTAGCTAATTTCCTTAATGAGGATGTTGATTATGACAATAAATTTTTATTACCAAAGTTAAATACTAAAAATTATGGAAAATTTGAAATTTATATTACTAGATTGAATGGAGCATTAGAAAAAGAAATTTATTATTATGCTTTTAAAAATGATTCTTTAATATATTGGGGACATCCATTTCAATTTACAAGAAGTGAAGATTCAACATTAAAAGATATTGGTGAAGAAGCTTTTGAATTTTCAAAAAATGAATATGAATTGAAATAATAGAAATTAAAACCAGAAGCCACCTCAAAAAAGGTGGTTTTTTTATGTTTGATATTTAATTTTTTCATATAGTTTTACAAGAGATTTTAAAAGCTCTGTTGTATTTGTCAGTATTTGATAATGATTTTGTCCAAACATTAAAGGTAAATAAAATTTAGCTTGTGCCTCAATTGCTAAAGCATAAGCATTAATATTTCTATTGTTTAATTCTCGCAACGCTTGTTTTGTATCATTAATACCGTATTTACCTTCGTATCTATCATAATCATTTGGCTTACCATCAGATATTAATATTATCCATTTATTCTTAGTTTGCCTTTTATCTAATAATGCTCCAGAATGACGAATAGCAGCTCCAATTCTAGTATATCCAGTTGGTTCAATTGCACCAATTTTGTGTTTAGCAACGCTCCATTTCTCATCAAATTCTTTCAGAGTTAAATATGAAGAGTAATTTCGTGTTTTTGAATAAAATGCATTTATAGAAAAATCAATATTAAACTCATTTAATATTTCACCAAAAAGTATTGATACGTCCTTTTCAACTTCAATGATTTTTGTTCCATTGGCATAACCATCGCTTGACAAACTAATATCTAAAAGTACCAATATAGATAAATCTTTTTCTTTTTTTTGCTTTGAAATGTAAATGTTTTCAGAAGGTGTATGTCTTGAATGAATATCAACAAGCATATCGGTTGTTGCATCAATATCAAATTCATCACCTTGCGATTGTCTGCGTTGCTCTTGCATCTTATTATTTACATTGGTTAGCATTTTTCGCAAACCATTTAAGATACTTGTATTTTGAGAAATAGTCTTATGATAATATTGGCTGTCAGTTTTTAGTTGAGTATGAGGATAAACTTTACAGAATTTTTCTTTGTAGATTCTTTTTGTATAATTCCACTCATCATATCTAATATGATACCCTTTATTATCAATTTCAGCAGATTCTGAAATTGTAGTATTTTCACAAAAGTCCGCCTGATAAATAGAATGAGATGGATCATCAACTCTTACTGTAAGTCTCATATTAATTTCATCTAAAGCATCTTTATGCTTTTCTAATTCATCATCTCCATCAACATCTCTCCAAGAACCACTGAATTCATCAGCAGTTTCAACTTTTTCAAAATTATGAGTTAGAACATAATCCTCTTGTTGTTTTTTATCTACTTCAATGCTTTTGATTTCTTCAACTGCTCTTGCTTTTATGGTAGTAGTTGGATTGTTTTCAATTTTATCTTTTTGAACTTCCTCAAATTTATTAGCATTTCTAATTTCTGAAATTTCAATTTCATTTTTCATTAATTTACCATATAGCCAAGAGTAATCTGGCAATGAATTATCTTTTGTATTCTCTAAAATATATTCTGCAAAGTAATTATGAAAATCTTTAGATATAGGATATTCAACAAAAATATTTTCTAATATCTTAGATGAATATTCTGTCATCTTATTTCCAGTTTCAATCAAGTTTATATTTAATTTCTGTTGTGAAGTTAAATATAAAATTCTAAAAAAATAATATGAAATGTTTCTTTCTTGAGTAGGGAAGTAAGAAAACGAAATAGGTAAGAAAAAGCTGTTATTTTTGTATCCACCTTCTCTTTCAGCAGGATAAATATCAATTGGATTGCCTGTAATAGCTCTTGCTATAATAGTCAATCTTGATTTAATATCTTCTAAACTAACTAACTTATTAGTTAATCCTTTAGAAGTTCTTTTCTTCTTTTTAAAATAGTTTAGAAATTTGCTATATATAAATTCATCGATATCCATTATATCATCAAATCGCATAAATCAGCAAGTGCTTGAATTACTTCCAAATCATCAGTTAATGGTTCTACAACAGCTGCTTTGACAGCAAGCCTTTTAGGTAATCCACTATGAATTAATTTTGCAGCATCTATCAGTAATCTTGTGGAAACAGTCTCAGCCAAACCTAATTCAGTTAGGTTCCTAATTTTAGTACCAATTTGAACTAATTTTTTTGCATCACTGGCATTAACATTTGTTTCATTAATTAGGATTTCAGTTTCTATTTTGGTATCTGGGTAGCCAAATGAAATAGCAACAAATCTTTGGCGAGTAGATGGTTTGATTTCTTTAAAACCTCTTTGGTATCCAGGATTAAATGAAGCCACAAGCATAAAGTCAGTGTGTGCTTTTATGGTTTCTCCCAATTTGTCTATATATAATTCACGTCTGTGATCTGTAAGAGAGTGGATTGCTACAATTACATCAGGTCGAGCTTCTGCAAGCTCATCCAAATATATCATAGCTCCTTCTTTTACAGCTTTTGTTAATGGTCCATCAAGCCAGACTGTTTCAGCACCTTTTATAATAAATCTGCCAATTAAATCAGTAGATGATGTTTCTTCGTGGCAACTAACAGTAATTAATTTCATTTCCATTTTATGAGCCATAAACTCAATAAATCTTGATTTACCTGTACCAGTAGGTCCTTTTAATAAAAGAGGAATTTTGTTTTTAAACGAATGTTCAAATATGTCGATTTCTTTACCAACTATATGGTAATATGGTATTATACTTTTCATAGTTTTATTTTAAAAACTTAGGTCAGCATTTCTGCTGACCTAAATATTATTAATTTACATTTTGCAAACGTTCTTCTAAAAGTATTGCTTTTGGAAACAAAATGTTGTTTTCTAAATGGATATGTAAATGTAGGTCTTGTTCAAACTCATCTAATTTAGAATACAAAGCTTTAAATGTATTGCAAGCTCCTTCTGGTGCAGTGTAATTCATTGTCAATTCTGCAATTTCTTTCAACAAATCTCCAGCATTCTCATGCTCTTGTTGCATCATCTGAATTGGATTACGTACAGTTCCAAAATGCGACTTTATTAAAGGAGTATTGTCTTTTGAACTTACAACTAGTTGTTTAATATAAGGGAACAAAATTTGTTCTTCTTTTTGCATGTGAGCTAAAAGTTCAGCCTTTATTTCTTTGTAAATTCTTTCAATTTCCAAAACGGCTGGATGAAGCTCTCCATGTACTTTTGAAACTTTAGCTGTATAACTATCTAATAATGCAAAAGCTTCAATCACATAAGAATGGTGAGTATTTACAATATAATCAACTAAAAAATCTAATTTCCAATTGTTGTAATTTTGCGATGGTACCATTTTATTATCGATACTTTTCAATTCCGACAATAATTCATTAATATTCACTTTCTTTTTATCACAAGCTTTTGCGATAGAAATACCGCCCCCACAGCAAAAATCAATACCATATTTCTTAAAGATATGTGCAGTTTGTATGTTTTCTGAAACAACTTCAGCCACTTTTAATTCTTGATCTATAATCATTTGTTCTTCTTATTATTTATAATATTAATTACTTTCCAAAGCTTCGTCAGAAGGTTTGCCATATTTTATGAATTCATAAATATACAAACCAACACCAGTTGAAAACATTGTGGCACAACAAATTAATACAAAAAAGTGAACTTGAATTTCGGTTTGTACAGCACCAAATTCCATTCCTATTTTGCGTTCTAAGTAAACTTGAGCCACTCCAGCCACACCAAATGCTACAGTCATACCAATCATACCAA
>JAPLFM010000151.1:0-9579 GCA_026390675.1 Candidatus Kapaibacterium sp.
AAAGATGGCTTCTCTTTTAATGTTTCAATTTTAGCATTAAGTGTGTTTTTCCTGAAGTCTTTATCTTTAGCCCAAGAAGGCAATAATCCCCAGTTGTATAATTGAATATTATTGGGTTCTTCATTGGTAATAATTGGAGTTTTTGGGAATTGAAAACCATTATAAATTGAAGGGGTGAATTTCACTTCATCTTCAAATTTTGCTTTGAAGCGATTTTTTAGTTCCTGAGCAGATTTTGATTGTTTTGAATGGAAGCACATTAGGCATTTGTCCCACTAATATAATCTAAATTTGTAATATAACTTAAAATGAATTAGTCTTAGTTGTCATATACTTTTCACTTGATTTTAGCAAATTTATTAATTTATCTTATATTCATATAAGTCTTCTAAAAGTAATAACTTTTTCATTCCGTTTGCTTCAAGTGAGTAATTCTCAATTTTAACACAGCCAATATTTGGAGCAAAATATTGATAAACTATTGTAGGATCTGAAGGGTTTCCAATACTAAAATTATATACCATTGTTTTAAAGCTAATGTTCTTTACTTTTATGTTGCTATCTATTGAAATAACATTAATTTTTAAGTTTGTAATTCCATCTCCATACGTTTCTCCTTTAGTAGCTGGATACTTAAAAAACAATATACCTACTTGACTTTTATAATATTGTTTTATATATAGACCATCATTTTTATTAATTGCAAAGTTTCGTGTTAGAGTGTCATTTTTATTAATATATGGTTTATCTATGTATCCCGAAATCAACCAACCAGCTTCGCCACCAATGCTTGTATCTTTGAAGCAATAATTAGAATACGTTGTAGTATCATTTATTAAATAATCTTTACTTTCATACTTCCAGTAATTACCTTTTGCTACTGGCATTAACTGTGTATTTAATGGTGGGTCAACAATAAGTGAATTATTTTGAGTGCAACTACATATAATGCTTATAAATATAGCTACGATAATTAAACGAAGTTTCATTTTGCTCTCATTTTGATTAATAATTTTACAAATTTAATTCAATTATTTCATCTATACAAGATATAACAATGGTTTCTTGAAAATCATAATTATTACAATTAGATTTCTACATTTTGATAGTTTTGAATGGAAGCACATCACGCATTCACCATAATTATATCATCTAAATTGGTGGTGTAACGTGGGGACAAACGTTCTTGTTTCATCTTCCAAACTCTACCCATATCTTGAGAGGCAAGCCTTACTTTTTGCTGACCATAAGTGGCATTGATTATATCAATTGATTTCATCAGTGGGATATGTTTGGGATTGCTATTATCAAACATTTTAAGCTGAACAGTATTTTCTGGGATAAAGTCCATAACAATCACTCCAGCTTTTTTGTAGTGGTAGCCGGGTTTGAATATCTTTTCCAATGCTTTGGTAGCAAACTGTGCAAGCTCAATACCCGAATTGGTAGCAAAAGGTAATTTGACCACAATATTTCTGCTATATTGAGGCAGTTCGGCTCTATGCCCATTTGTATGAATAAAAACCATAATTGCATTGCAGCAAGACTTTTGCCTTCGCAGTTTTTCAGCGCAAGAAACAGCAAAGGTAGTTACTCTTTCGCTCACTTCCGAAAGCTCAGTATAGTTCCTCTCAAATGAGCGAGTGGTAGCAATATTTTTCTTTGCACCAAAAGTATCAATATCGAGAGTAGGTATGCCCATTAGGTCGTGCTTGAGCCTCAAACCTACTATAGCCATATTTCGTTTTACCCACTGATCATCCAGCAGGGTAAATTCATAAGCATTATTGACATTTATTGCTTTTAGGCGTTTGGCGTGTTTTCTACCAATGCCCCACACATCTTCAATAGTTAGCCACTTAAGAGATTTTATTCTTCGTTCTTCGCTATTGATTATAAATACATTACTTGTTCGCTTTTGGTATTTTTTGGCAATTTTATTCGCTACTTTCGCAAGTGCTTTTGTAGGTGCAATACCAACGCTTATAGGCACTCCAGTCCACTTGGTTACTTTGCGTTGCATATCTACTCCACAAGCCTTGAGGGATTTATATGAGCAATCATCGAGCTTCAAAAAGGCTTCGTCGATGCTATAAATCTCCATTTCGTCAGTATATTCGCTCAAAATATTCATTACCCTTTGGCTCATATCACCATAGAGAGCAAAGTTTGCAGAAAATACATTTACCTTATGCTGAGCAAACATTTTTTCAAACTCAAAGGCGGCAGCACCCATAGGCACGCCACAAGCCTTAGCTTCATTGCTCCTTGCTATGACGCAACCATCATTATTAGAAAGCACCACCACAGGCTTACCAATGAGGTCTGGGCGGAATACTCTCTCACAAGAGGCATAAAAATTATTACAATCTATAAGTGCAAACATAATTTATTTTGGGTGAAAAACTGAACTGCAAATATAAGAAATTGGACGGCAAAAATTGAAACTCGAAATGAAGAATATTGAACTTCTTAAAATATACAGTTACAAATATAATAGATAAGTACTCATCAAGCCTTTACCTTTAATGTTAATTTCATTAAGTTTTTTTACATTGAAAATAAAATTTTCATTTTCAAGTTCGTTTTTAAATCTTTCAGTAATATGAATTTCATTTGGAATTCCACTGCTTTCCATTCTTGAAGCCGTATTTACAGGGTCTCCCCAAATATCGTAAATGAACTTTTTATTACCAATTACTCCAGCCACTATAGGACCACAATCAATACCAATTCTAAATTCAATTTTGTTTCCATTAGTCATTAAATAATTTGACATAATTCTTTTTATTTCTAAAGCCATTTTAGCAGCCCTAATTGCATGATCATTCGTTTCAATGGGAATACCTGAAGCAGCCATGTAACTATCACCAATAGTTTTGATTTTTTCTAATTGAAATTTGTCAGTCAAGTTGTCAAATTTAACAAATACATCATTAAGCATCTCAACTAATTCCTGTGGTGGTGTAACACTACTTATTTTGGTAAACCCAACTATATCAATAAATATAATTGAAACGTTATTAAAACTATCTGCAATCGTATCTTGTGATTTTAACCTCTTCGCAATTGAAATTGGTAAAACATTGAAAAGTAATTTTTCAGTAATTTCCTTTTCTTGAATTTGTAAAAGTCTTTCAGATTCTTTGTTTGATAAGTCAATTTGACTTTGTCTTGTTTTTTTAGCAATTGCAAAAAGAAATAAGAACATTTCAAAAAAACTGAAAACTAAAACTAAGTAATGTAAAGAAGTTGTTGTTTGAATATAATAAAGTATTTTGTTACTGTCAAAAAATATCATTACAATAAGCCCAAATATGCAAACAATAAATGCAACAATTACATAAGACCAACCAATAATTACATAAATAGCATTTGGATTATTTCTTTTATATAATTTAATTGCAAAATAATAAATAACAAAAGCAGAAAAAATTAAGTTTACAAACATAATAAAGTACATAATTTCTTTTAATGCTATAACAAGGTTAGAAAGATTTGAGCTAATACTATTTAAAAAATATAAAACATTTGGATTCTCAATTAGAAATACAATATAAACTATGAAACTTGAAATTGAAACTATAGTAAAGTATTTGCTCCATTTTTTATAAGTATTTTTTATATCTAAATATTCGTTTAGAAATAAGATAGAACAAGCGAAATTCAGAGACCCACTCATATAAAAGCGTACAAAATAGTCTAAGTTAAAAGAAATCTTTTCATCAATAATTATCCAATATATTTCCGTAAGTCCTAAAAACAATAAACCTAATGTAAATAAATATAGACCATAATACCAATAAATTGATTCTTTTAAAACAAATCCAAAAATTAGAATTATAATGAGAATGAAAAAAGGAAAAAGTAAGATTGTCGAATTAAGAATATATGTGTTTCTTTCTTTTGCATTTAAATCTGAACTTTGTAAACTTAAATAATTATCATAATTATTTGAAATTATATAAACATTAATAACTTTATTTTGTAATATATCAATAGGTATTTGATAATCTTTATTTAAAAACAAAGATTTCTTGAAATTAGGTAATATGCTAAACTTGTTTAATAGTTTAGACTTTTCATAAATTAGAATTTGAATATTTTTGTTGAATTGATGATTATTTGCTGAGTACAAAATTAGATTAAGACTTTTATTAGTTAAATTATTTAAGGTTAATTTTGAGATTAGTAAATTATTTTTATACTTATCATTTAATTTATAATTACTAGTACTATAAAATTCACTTTCAAAATTTTGTAAAGAGTAAAAATATAGGTAGGGAATAGAATCATTAAGTCTTTTAAAATAAATTGAATCTAGTACAGCATATCGAAAGAATTCATTTTTAAGATTAAACTTTAAATCTAAACTTTGTTTATTTATTTCTAATGTTTGATTTGTACTATTGAAAGTAATGTTTTCTTTTGAGTAAAGATTCGTTATTGATAAAAACAAACAAATTAAGCATAATACTATTGTTTTCATACTTTTTTACTATCTAAATATAAAGTATCAGGACAAAGATCTTGTCCACCTTCCCACTGAATTGATTCAAGAAATGCTTTAACTTTTTTAAATTTACTGTTGTCCTTTAGCTCATTAAATATACCAATATTCAAATAAGGCTTAGTATCAAAAACCTTAACTTCATTATTGGTAAAAACTATTTCTAAATTATAATCATCAATTGCTTTTGCTTCTTTGACTCTTGGATTCATAATCTTTCCTATTTTAATGGGTCAATTTGATAAATTAAATTTCCATTAATTGCTAATTCCCAGTTTGCTATTAAGTCATCTTTGTGAATTTCAATCCACGCATCTACTAATTTCAATTTGTTTTTTGGTAAGATTTTGAAATGGTTGAAGTAACTTCACTCAAAGCATTATTAACTTCTTCTGATGTTTTAATTGCTTGAGTAAATTATCTCACCTGTATTAATTATATTTTCCAAAAACCCAGATGGATCTTTACCCTCAATAAATAAGGTTGGTTCAATATTTGAATTTATTTCTCTTCTAATTTTATAAAGTAAACTTAGGCTTTGTAAATAATCAAGTTTGAGTGATTTTACAACTACTGCAACATCAATATCACTATCAGATGACCAATTCCCATTTGCAAAAGAACCATACAAGTAAATTTTCGATGGCTTGAAATTTTCGATTAATAAATCAGTATAATTTTTCACTATTTTTAAAGCTTCATCTTTATCCATTCTATTAATTCCTTTGTTTCTTTTATAATAGCTATACAATAATCGTAAGTTAAAATTTTAAATAGTTCTTCTTTATATGTTGGGTATCTAGCTTCAATATTCAATGGGTCTAATTTATCAATTATTTGAAAATGCTCTTTTGAAACCTCATTTTCAATACCAATTTTTTGAATTAAAGCGTTCAGATTATGTGTTTTTGGAGGAACGTCTAATTTAGTTTTTACATATAATGCTTTAAGAATTTTTTCAACTGCTTGTTGACACATAAAGCCTACATACAAGAACCTCTTAGATACTAGCATAGCCTCAGCAGTATCCAAATCGTAGTTTGAAAGTTCCACCCAATATATTATTTTTTCTTCGTTTTGCATTAAATGTTAAATTAGTTAAAATTGAAATGAAATCCAAGATATAATATTTGATATGATTTATTAGCTTACTGAAAATCTTAACTACAAATATATGAAATTCAAGGGCGAAAGAATGATATATGTTTTACATGATTTATCTATTTGTTTATTTCAATTGCAGTATTTTGCAGTAAAAAGTATTGAATTTTATTTGTTTTAAACATTTTGTAACTCTTTAACATTCTTGCCATTTTTGATTTTTTCTATTGTTGCTAAGTGTTTTTGAAATTTAGAGATTTCGCTATTAACAAATTGTAAATCTTTTGCATATTGAATATCTTGATTCTGTCTTACAGGATTATTTAAATTGATACTTTTGACTTCTTCTATTAATGGTGAAGTATATTCTTTGGGCTTTGAACTTTTTTCTATGCCTAGCTCAATTAGTTTTTCTTTTAATTGCTTCTTATTTCTTTGATATGAATTGATTATCTGATTGAGGCTCTTCATAACTTTTGCAATTTTATCAAAATCACTGGTATCATCTTCCAGAATTTTGTCTAATTCAATTTGCATCTTCTTGTTTGATTTATTCATTGCTTTTTCCAACATTAAAAGAGTATCAAGAGTATTTTCAATTTCTAAAGATCTTATTTCTGAAAGTCTATCCAAATTTAGATCTAATACTTTGCTGTTAATATTGGCTAAAAACTCTGATTTTCTTTCGTTCCACTTGTGCATTTTGGCAATGTAATATAGATTACGTTCGCTTTGCTTGCCTTTAAGTTCTGCAATAAGTTCAGCCATAGTATCAAGTTCTAAAAATCGGCAGAAATAGGTGAAATCTTTGTCAGATTCATTTTTGAGTTTGAGGCTTTTGTTTGGGTTTTGCATAATGTTACCTTTTTTGATAAATGTTTTATGCAAAAATAAATACTTATTTAAACAGCACCTTGCCAACCATTTTAAATTTGTTTGCAAACGGTTTGCAAAGCGTTTGCAAAATAATTATGAATTTTGAATTGAAAGTTGTCAGAATATTCAGCTATTTTTTATAAAATGAAAACTTTTACTTGTATTTTATTTTATTTTATTTTATTTTAAGTTTGCCTTACAAAATGAATTTTTAATTTAATAAAAGGGGTAAGGTATGAATTTAATGAAAAATTTTTCGATAAAAGCAGTATTGTTATTTGTAATACTTGCGTTTTTGTTTACTGTTAGTGTTGAAAAGGCGGAGGCAACTGCAGCTTCGGATTGTATCTCAAAAGCAATTAATAGTGAATGTAATGAAGTTTGTACAAATAATTGGATTTATGCGACTTTAAATACAAGCGAAGTTATTGGAGCTTGTACATATCAATATTTCATAGGATATGCCTACAATCCAGATTGTTGCTCGTACTATGTATGTTATATAGCTGTTACTTATGATGCTTTATGTCCAGAAGTTTTTCCTGGTGCAAACCATAATACAGCAATTTATAACCATTGTATGGAGTTATTATTGGATAATGGATTACTTGATTGTTCTCCTGCTATTTCATTGGTTTCTGCAAGATGTTGGACTTTTGCTAAGAATAATGTTGTTGGAAATAATGTTGATGTAGGAAATCCTTGTAATGGACCTGATGCTGTTGATTGTTGCAAAAAAACTATAGTAAAAGATGGGAATGGGAATTGGGTTGTAACAGGGACTTGGGCTCCTTTAGATCCAGATTGTCCTCAAGGTTGTTTTAGTACTTGTTCCGATACTTATTACAAAAAAAACAAATTTAATAGTGAACAAAAAAGTATCTTTAATGAAAATATCTTTTTAGCTTCAAGTGAAATTGACTCCTATATCAATATTTCTTTAAATTATAGTGGAAAGGCAAAATTAATAATATCAGATATAAATGGGAAAAATATAGTAAACTCCAATATAGATTTAAAATATTCTACACCTTATATACTAAATATTAATTCACAAGATTATAATAATATATATCTTTATAGACTAGAGTTAGATGGAAATAGAATAATAACTGGTAAACTTTTAAAATAACGGTATATAAAATGAAATACTTGATTTTTATATTTTTGCTATTTTTAATACTTTTTGAATCTAGTAAATCGCTTGTTTTCCAAGATTCTTGTTTGAATGAAGGTGTTGTTCGTTTTCACGACAGCACCTTGGTTTTACATTATAAGTTAAGCATTGGCAATATTTCAGCAGATACTGAAACTATAAGCATCAATTACATTGATTTTACACCAAAAAATGAACAAATAATAATTGGTACATATAAATTAGGAATTGATATAAAAACTTATAATGTCATATTAATTAAACGTGAAAATAAGTGGGAAGTATTTTTGAATGATTCTAACAAACTCATCTATGATAAAAATTTGGAACCTGATCCTTACAAAAATTCATATACTGCAAGAAAAATTACTGGGTATAAAATTCAAGGGGATTATATTTATTTGTTGTGTGGTGGACTAGGTACACTAGATATTTTGGATTCAAAAACTTTAAATCCTTTTAATTTAAATACAGCATATATAATTAAAATTAATATGTACAACCAAAATGATAAAACTCAAATATTTTTAAGTAATGATTATTATGCTACAGATATTTTTTTTAGAGATGATAGTTGGATTGTTACTGGTCTTACTCATATATATTGGTTTAATAGTACTTTTTTATATAGTTATAAAGCTGAAATTATCAAACCTAATGAAATTAATGAATATGCATTTATTAGTGCTTATCCCGTCTCAAAAGATTCTGTATATTTATTATTTGCCCAAGATAAATATAATAGGGATTCGAGTAAAATAGATTACCGTTTATATTTTACTTCAGATGGTGCCAAAAGTTTTACAAGAGTTACTACTCCACTTAAAAAAACAGGTGGTTTGTTTTTTACAGATAGCAAAACCGGTTATTATAGTGGAGAATATGCAGATAGTAGTTTAAGAATTTATTCCAAAATATTTAAAACTAATGATGGTGGTCTCACTTGGACTTCAATATTCGATTTCAAAACTTTTATTATAAAAACAAAAAGTCAAAATTTGCAATATAGTTCAGACTTAAGGTTTTTTAATAATGGAAGAATTAAATTATTTGGAAGTGCAATTGGAAGTGTTTATATAAGTAATGATTATGGTGCTAATTGGAACCAATTAAATATATTTAAAGACTCAGCTTGCTACAATAATAATTATGATCAACTTGGACATTTTAACTGGTTTACTTATTATAAAGATATACTTTACATCCCATATAAAGATTATTATAATTATACATACTTTACATATTCAAATCCAAGTTTACTTGATGTTACAACCAATGAAAACAATTCAAAATATGACTTAAGTACCTCAAAACTATTAGTTAAAGGTGATTATTTTTACATAAAAGATATTAAAGATATATTTAAAAATTCAAATTATGAAATATATAATTTAACTGGTGAAATCTTGAATTGCCAAAAATATGAGAATAATAAAATTGATATATCGTTTTTAAATAGTGGCACCTATATTTTAAGAATAGAAAACAAAACATTCATTTTTATTAAAGCTGACTAAAGTTACAATACTCATAATATTAGAGCTATGGTGGTTAGGTAATTTTGAATTATGAAATGATTGTAGAGGTAATTCATGAATTACCCCTACACTGAAATAATAGGAAATATTATTTACTCTTCTTCATCATCTGAATAGATTTCTATCATATCTGTTATTACTTTTTTGGCTGCTTCGGTTATCTTTGTTCCAGGACCAAAAATGTAGCTAACGCCTGATTCAAAAAGGAAATCGTAATCTTGCTGAGGTACAACTCCACCAACTATAATTAAAATATCCTTTCTATCATATTTTTCGAGTTCTGCAATTAATGCTGGTACAAGAGTTTTGTGCCCAGCAGCAAGTGAAGAAACTCCAATAATATGAACATCATTTTCAACTGCTTCTTTAGCTGTTTCTTCTGGAGTTTGGAAAAGAGG
>JAPLFM010000151.1:9657-34015 GCA_026390675.1 Candidatus Kapaibacterium sp.
ATATCAACATCAAAACCAAAGTCGGCAAAAGCAGTAGAGATTACTTTAGCACCTCTATCATGCCCATCTTGTCCCATTTTAGCAACAAGTATTCGAGGGCGACGACCATCAATTTCAGCAAATTTATCAGTCAATTCTCTTAGTTCTTTTATTTCATTATTCAATGATTTCTCTCCACTATATATACCACTTACAATTTTTGTATTTGCTCTGTGCCTGCTAACTACTTTCTCTATTGCATAAGAAATTTCGCCAAGAGTTGCTCGCTTTCTTGTTGCATTAATCGAAAGCTCTAACAAATTACCCTCACCAGTTTCAATTGACTTAGTAATTAATTCCAATGCTTCATCTACTTCAGCTTGATTTCTATTTTTTTTAAGTTCAGCAAGACTTTTTAGCTGTGATTCTCTTACAGCTTGATTATCAACTTCCAATACTTCAAAATCTTGCTTTTCATTTTCAATTTTAAATTTATTTACGCCAAGAATTACTTCTTCTCCAGAGTCTATTTTAGCTTGCTTTCTTGCAGCTGCTTCTTCAATTCTTAATTTAGGTATTCCTGCATCTATTGCCAAAGTCATTCCACCATAAGATTCAATTTCGTTAATATGTTCAATTGCTTTTTCTAAAAGTAGATTAGTTAAAGATTCAACATAATAAGAGCCACTCCATGGATCGATAATATTTGTAATACCTGTTTCTTCTTGTATGAAAAGTTGAGTATTACGGGCAATTCGAGCTGAAAAATCAGTAGGTAATGCTATAGCTTCGTCAAATGAATTGGTGTGAAGTGATTGAGTACCTCCAAATACAGCAGCCATTGCTTCAATACAAGTTCTAGCAATATTATTATACGGATCTTGCTCTGTTAAGCTCCATCCTGAAGTTTGGCAGTGAGTTCTAAGAGCCATTGATTTTTCATTTTTAGGATTAAACTCTTTTATTAATTTAGCCCAAAGAAGTCTTCCAGCTCTAAGCTTTGCAATTTCCATAAAGAAATTCATTCCAATTCCCCAAAAGAATGAAAGTCTTGGAGCAAATGAATCTATATCAAGTCCACAAGCAATTCCAGTTCGCACATATTCTAATCCATCAGCAAGTGTATAAGCAAGCTCTATATCAGCAGTTCCACCAGCTTCTTGAATATGATACCCAGAAATAGAAATACTATTGAATTTTGGCATATTCTGAGAAGTAAACTTGAAAATATCAGCTATTATTCTCATTGATGCTTTTGGTGGATAAATATATGTATTACGAACCATATATTCTTTCAAAATATCATTTTGAATAGTACCGGTGAGCTTTTCCATTGATACGCCACTTTCTTCAGCGGCTACAATATAAAAAGCTAAAATAGGGAGTACTGCTCCATTCATAGTCATAGAAACGGAAACATCACCTAAAGGAATATCATCAAATAGAATTTTCATATCTAAAATAGAATCAATTGCAACTCCAGCTTTGCCAACATCACCAACAACTCTTGGATGGTCGGAATCATAACCTCTGTGAGTAGCCAAATCAAAAGCTACAGACAATCCTTTTTGACCAGCAGCAAGATTACGTTTGTAAAAAGCATTACTTGCTTCTGCAGTAGAAAATCCAGCATATTGCCTAATAGTCCAAGGTTGGGTAACATACATAGTAGGGTAGGGACCACCTAAAAATGGTGGAATACCCGGTAGAAATTCTAAATGTTTTACTTCTTTAATATCTTCATTTGTATAATGAGATTTTAGGTCGATTTTTTCACTTGTTGTAAAAGTTGAATGTACATTAGTTTCAACTTTAATTTCTGCAGCAATAAGTTCATCAAAATTTATTTTTGAAAAGTCTTTCATTATTTAAGCTCCTTTTCTTTTTGTAAAAGCTCTAAAGCAAATTCAAGTTTATCAATAATATTGCTTTTAACAAAAATAAAATCATCTAAACCAATAACTTTAAGTTTCTCTAATTTATCAGCAGGGTTACCAGCTAAAACTACATATTTATTTGGAGAAGTTGATTTGATTCCTGAAATCAAAGGAATAAGAATTTCATCATAAATTTTATCAGAAGAGCATATTACAATAATTTTTGAATCTAACATATTTACAAGATTAATTGAATCTTCAACTAATTCCTGAGCTGAACTTTGTAAAATTGTAAATCCACCAACTTTGTAAAAGTCAGATGCAAATTCACTTCTTGCTTTATAATCAGCTAATAAACCAAAATTCAAAATAAAAATCTCAGCTTTTGAATTAAATTTGATTTCAAAATCTTCAACTTGTTTTTTTACAATTTCAAAATCATTATTAAATGGAGATTCAAAAGTAACAGATTCTACAGTATTAGGATATTTGTTTACTCCAACCAAAACTCTTTTTCTATTTGACGATTCTTCGCTAATTACTTCTTCCTTTTTATCAACTTCAAAAGCAAAGTACATTAAAGTTTTTTCTGGGGAGAATCCACTAATTTTTTGAAATTCAATCCAAGAATCTTTAGCAATTTGATATGTCATTTCTTCAATATAATATGATCCATCAGCACTATTATCTAGTTTGCCAACACTACTTTCATAATTAATCACATTTAATATGTTTTGTGAAATACGAGATGAAAATTCATTTTCAGAATTGAAATCAAAATTATTAAAGGTGTAATCATTAGCTCCACCTAGTTTTGAACTCAAGGCTTCTGCAGTCATACGTAAAATATTGTTTTCTTTGTCTAAAACAGATTTGTTCCAAATTGTGCTTTCGGCAACAATTTTAAGACCAAATTCAGTATTATTTAAATTCGCAAGTTTGATTAGTAAATATCTTAATGCTCTAAATTTAGCAATTTCAATTAAGAAATTACTGCCTACACTAATGATTAATTCAAGATTTAGTTCGTTTTCAAATTTATTAAATAGTTTTGAAGCGATAATCAAAGCTAGTGAAATTTCATTTTTTGGATTTAAAGTAGTATTTGTCAAATTATTTAATTCAATTGTATAAGAATTTGAATCAGAAGGAAAGCTGTTGTTTAATACATCATTTATTTCAACTGGGATTGATTTTTTACTATCATAAGATTTTTGACTCTCTAAAACTTGATTAATATCTGGAATTTTATTGTCATTTTTTGTATAAAAACCTTTAGTTTTATATCCGTTTAATGAATCTTTTGATAATATCTTGTTTAGTTTTATTTCTTTAAGGTTTTTAGAAGCTACATCAACCCACTTTTCATAAGATGGGATTGGAAACTCGAGGAAGTCTAATTTTATACTCATTTTATTTAAATAAAAAAGGGCATAAATATTATGCCCTTAGTTTTTCAAAAATATATTATCTAATTAATAGTGCATCGCCATAAGCTAAAAATCTATATTCAGATTTCATTGCACGTTTATAGGCTTTAAAAATGTTTTCTTTACCACCAAAAGCAGCAGAAACTAATAAAGATGGAGAAGCAGGTGGATGAAATGTAGTAATAAAGGCTGTAGCTACTTTAAAGTCGTAAGGAGGATAAATAAATTTATCAGTCCAACCTTTGTTAGGTTTTGTAGCACCAGAAGTTAAAACTGAAGATTCTAATGCTCTTAATACACTAGTACCTACAGCATAAACTTGTTTTTTGTTTTTCAAGCTTTTATTGATAGTTTCAGCAGATTCTCTAGAAATTTCAAAGTATTCAGAATACATTCTATGTTTTGTAAGGTCTTCAACTTCAATATTTTCAAATATACCTTGTCCAATATTCAAATCTAATTTAGCAATTTTTACACCTTTATCTTCTAATGCTTTTAACAGTTCAGGAGTGAAGTGCAAACCTGCAGATGGTGGAGCTATAGAACACAAATAATTTGGATTTGCAAAAACAGTTTGATATGTTACTTTGTCGTGTTCATTTGGATCTCTTTTAATATATTCAGGAAGTGGCATTTCTCCAATTCTTTCAATAATTTTAAACAAATTCCCTTCATGACTAAATCTAACAGTTCTACCTCTAGAGGTAGTATTATCAATTACTTCACAATAAAACTTGTTGTTATCAAAATAGATTTTGTTACCAATCCTTACTTTACGTGCTGGTTCTACCAATACATCCCAAATTCTTTCTTCAGATTTTAATTCTCTTAAAAGCATCACTTCTATTTTAGCATTCGTTTTTTCTTTTTTACCAAAAAGTCTGGCTGGAAACACTTTAGTTTCATTCAAAACTATACAGTCACCACGTTTGAAAATATCTAATATAGCTGAAAATTGTTTTTCTTCAATTTCCCCAGTTTCCTTATCTAGAATCATCATTCGAGAGGAATCTCTAGGGTCAGCAGGGAATTTAGCTATTAAATTCTTTGGAAGAGAGTATTTGAATTCAGATAATTTCATGTTTTGTAGCCAAATAAAATAAATAAAAATGTAAAAAATACGAATATAAATATATGAAAAATAATGGTCTTAAGCAAGATATTTAATTAGTTGCATCTTGCATAAATCCATACATTCTATTAACAAACTCATTAGGATTTTTCATATATCCTTCAATTAGCATAGCACCTTCATATAGTTGGTTTACTGCTAATTCAAGTTTTTCATTTTCTTTAGCAACAAACAATTTTTCTAAGTTTTTGATTAGTGGATGTTTTAAATTTATTTCCATAATTTTTTTTGAAGTAACAAAATCTTTGTCCATCATTTGCATCATTTTTTCCATTTGAGCATCCATTCCTTGTTGTCCAACCACTAAAGTAACTGGAGAATCTACAAGCCTAAGCGATTCAATTACATTTTCAACTTTATCACCTAATATATCTTTGAATTTAGCAATAAAATTATCTTCATTAGTTTTAGCCTCTTCTGATTTCTCTTCAGCTTCAGTTACTTTCACGTCGGCTTTATCTATTGATTTAATGGACTTACCATCAAACTCATAAAGATTTGGAACAACAAAAACATCCATTGGGTCAGATAAAATAAGAACTTCAATATCTTTGCTTTTGAAAAATTCTAAGTTTGGATTTTTTAATGCAATCTCTTTGTTACTTGCTGACAAATAAAATATTTCTGTTTGATCTTCTTTCATTCGAGATACATAATCTGTAAGGCTAATCATCTCACCATCTTCACTATGAGTAGATTCAAATCTTAAAAGCTTAGTGATTTTTTCTTTGTTTGTATAGTCAGAATTAGCACCTGTTTTGAATATTGGTCCAAAAGCTAAATAGAATTTTTTGTATTTATCTTTATCTTTATTAGACATTTCTTCAAGGTTATTTAATATCCTTGTAGTTAAAATAGTTTTAATTTTAGCTAATATAGGACTTGTTTGAGTTACTTCTCTTGAAACATTTAGAGGTAAATCTTCGGTATCAACTACTCCTCTAACAAATTTGAGGTAATCAGGCAAAAGATTTTTAGAATCATCTTGTATAAAAATCTTTTTAGTATATAATTGCAATCCCTTGTCTAATTCATTAGAGTATAAATTCATTGGAGCACTGGCAGGAATAAATAACAATGATTTGAAATTTATATTTCCTTCGATATTCAAATGCAAATGTGTAAGAGGTTCGTTATAATCATTAGTTACAAATTTGTAAAATTCATTCAATTCTTCTTCTTTAATATCATCTTTACTTCTTTGCCAAATTGCAGTTACACTATTTACTTTTTCATCATTGACACTTAAATCAAATTCAACAAAATTAGAATATTTTTTCAAAATAGTTTTGATTTTCCAATCTTCTAAATATTCTTTAAATTCTTCTTTAAGAGCAAATGAAATCTTTGTACCTCGATTTTCTTTTTCAATCTCTTCAATAGTAAAAGATTCATCTCCATTGGATTTCCATCTATAAGCTTTGCCATTAGGTTCATCATTTCTAGTTTCAATAGTTACTTCATCAGTAACCATAAAAGCAGAATAAAACCCAACACCAAATTGACCAATTAAAGAACTTGAATCTTCTTTTTTGGATTCTTTTAATTTGCTTATAAATTCTAATGTTCCCGACTTTGCAATAGTACCAATATTATTAATCAAATCATTTTCATCCATACCTATTCCGGTATCTTCAATTGAAAATATATTTGTTTCTTTGTCTAATTTGATTTTTATTTCAAGCTTGGAATCAAAATCAAAAAGTGTGCTATCGGTTAGTTTTTTTATTCTTATTTTGCTTAATGCATCTGAAGAGTTTGAAACAAGTTCTCTTAAAAAAACTTCAGGGTGAGCATAAAGTGAATGAATAATTAAATTGAGAAGTTGCTTCATCTCAGCTTTAAAACTATGCGATTGTACTTTTTCCATTGGCAATATTATCCTTTATAATTTATGTTACAACTTTTTAAAAATTCAAACGTTATGACGAAGAAATATGGAAAATATTTTCAAACACATATTTAGTTTTACATTATTTTCAGATTATGTTAGTATTATCTACAATGTTATTTAAGTCAAATTTATAAAATGATAAAAAAAAATCACATATTAATTTTAGTTTTTTTATTTGTTAGTTTAAATTCAAATTTATTTGCTGTTGACAAAACTGACACTTTAAAACTAAAAGATACCTCTAAAATAAACTTACCATTAAAACAATTAAAAATTGACATAGATGATATTATTGAAAATCCAGATTTTTCAAATGGAATTACTGGTATTTTAGTTCAGTCTTTAGAAACTGGTGAAATAATATGTAAAAAAAATAATAATACAAACTTTCTACCAGCTTCAACTCAAAAAATTATTACAACTTCGGCTGCTTTAGAAATATTAGGTCAAGATTATAAATATTCAACTAAGTTTTTTTTAGATGGACAAACTAGTATTAATGGTGAATTCAAGGGAAATATCATTATTAAAGGTTATGGTGACCCAACATTATCTAATAATTTTTATGAAAATCCTAATATAATGTTTGATGAATTTATAAATGTTTTGGATTCTTTGGGTATCAAATCAATCAAAGGAAATATAATTGGAGATGACAGCTATTTTGATAATGTTTATTATGGAAATGGCTGGGCATGGAATGATATGAACTTTGCTTATTCAGCGCAAGTTTCTGCACTTTCATTTATGGATAACAAAGTAGATATAGTTATAGAACAGGGTGATAGTATTGGAGCTAATACTAAATTTAATGTAATTCCTGAAAATAAATATGTTAGAATAATTAATAATGTAAAAACAGTTGCAAAACAAGATGTCGTTGAAATAAGTGCTTTGAGAGATGCAATAAATAATATTATAGTATTGAATGGAAATATAGGGTTTGATTCTACCAAAAAAGAAAAACAAGTAACTTCTGTTACAATTGATAATCCGACATTATTTCTTTTAAGTATATTAAAAGACAGAATTGAAAAACACAATATTAGATTTAGAGGTGCTTTGCTTGATATTGATGATTGGAATGAAAAACCTTTTTATTATAAGCTAAAAATGGTTAAACAATTTGATTCACCACCTTTAATTAAAATAGTAGAAGAAATAAATAAAAATAGTAATAATTTATTAGCAGAGATATTGTTAAAAACAATTGCCAAAGAAATAAGTGGTATTGGAAGTTCTGAAAAAGGTATTGAGATAGTTAAAAAACATTTAGCTAAGAATGGAGTTTCACCTGATAATATAGAATATACTGATGGTTCAGGTTTATCAAGACTGAATTTGATAAGTCCAGCTAATCAAGTTAGTATATTGACATCAATATTTAGATCTAATATGAAAGATGCATTTATCAAATCTCTTGCTACTCCAAATGAAGAAGGTACTTTAAAAAGAAGAATGACACAATCAAGAGCAGAAAAAAATGTTTTTGCCAAAACTGGATCAATGGAAAATGTAAGTGCTATTTGTGGTTATGTGATCACGAGAGACAAAGAATATCTGGCTTTCTCAATAATGCAAAATAATTTTACAGTACCTGGAAGTTTAGCACGTAATTTACAAGATTTAATATTAATGAGACTAGCAGCTTTTTCAAGGAAGAATAAATAATTACTTTTTAGGTTTATTTACATTTGTAGAATCTTTCGGTTCTTCTTTTGATTTATCTTTAGGACCTAAGAAGTATTCTTTAGCTTTGCCAGGTAACTCTTCAAGTTTGGGCATTTCAATACTTTTAAATGTTTCAGTAGGATTAGAGATAAAGTTTTTTGCTTTATCAATCAAATCCATTGGATTCATTTTAATATTAAATGGAGTATTTCCATCAAGTGTAGCCTTCATTTTTTCAACATCCATAAATGGCTCATCTGCTTTACGGATTTGAGTAGAGTCAATTGGAGCAACTATTGCTGAAGTGTCTTTCATTTTAAGTGAATCTGGAATAGCTGTACCACTTTTAAGAACAGCAAAATAATCTAAACTAGTTCTGAGATCATTAGCATACTTTGATTTAGGATATTTTTCAATAACTAATTTATAATAAAAAATAGCACTATCTATATCATGTTGTTTATTCTCAAAAGTCCAACCAATAGTATATAATGATTTTGGAGCAAGTTCGATTTTGGGATATTCGTTATAAATTTTTAAATATTGGCTATTAGCAAAAGCATACTCGCCAGTTTTTCTTAAATCTGAAGCAGAGGTAAATAAATCAGCCGCAGTGTCTATAACAAAACTTTCAGTCATACCTAACTCTTTCATCATTGCTTTGCCATATTCGGTCTTAGAATAATTTGTAGCTATAACCTCTTTTAAAGAATCTGAAGTTTGAGGGTCAACAGCTTGTAGTTTTCTCATATAAGCATACATATATTTAGCTGTATATTCATTTTTAGAAGGAGCTACAGTAGAAGCCATTTTGTAATAATATAATACAGAGTCTTGGTGATTAAGTTTTTCATGAATTCTTCCAATTTCATATAAATATGCTGAGGTATAAACCCTCATAGTATCAGAAACTTTTTCACCTTTTTGAATCTTATCTAAAAGTGGAGCACAAGAGGATTTTTTGCTATCCCAATCAGATAATAATTTGAACATATCGTAAGAAGTTTGAAAAACTGGTGTTTTTGCTGATTTAGATTTTACAAAATATTGGAGTGATTTTAAGTACTCATTTTTTTGATAAAAATCCATTCCTCTTTCAAACTGATAGCAAGTTATAAGAATATTATTAATAAAAGTAGTATCAGCAAATTTTTCAGCAACAACAAGTTCTTTTTCTTTAGTATCAAGAAAATCTTTGCTTTTACCAACAGTATCTTTAAGTTTGAGTCTCATCATATTTAATCTTTCAGCAAACGCAAACCCTTTCCACTCTTTAAACTTTCCATCATTTTCAATGTCAATAATTATTTCTTCAGCTTCTTTAAATTTATTTAACCTACTCAAAGATGCAGCTTGATACAATTTGGATTCAAACTTTCCTAAATAATCAGGCTTGAATTTGTTTACTTCTGCAAATGCTTTTGCAGATAATTCAAATTTTGAAATTCTATAAAGCAATGCTGCCATATCTAGTTGCCATTTTGCTTTTTGGGCTTGGTCATCAGTTTGAACAATAGCTTGTTTATAAGGTCTCAAAGCTCCTTCTAAATCATTTTCATATAATGAAAGTTCAGCTTGAATTCTAAAAGCTTCAGACAATATGTCATATCTTTGTTTTAACCAAGCTAAATCAACAGTACGAGACAAAAGTACTTTTCCTGAATAGAAATTTCTTTCAATTAATAAATTTTTGGCAAAAAGAAGTGCGGCATCAGGTGCAAGATCGCCTTCAGGATATCTATCAATTAACTCACTACATTTAATTGCTGATGGTCGCCATTCTTCACGATAATAATAGGATTTAGCCATTAAAAAAAGTGTTTTTTCTATATACTCACTTTTGCCTTTAGGGAAAGGTGGAATACCACTACTTAGTAAATTTTGAAATAAGATTCTATCTTCTGGAACAAAAACTCTTGGAAAAACTCTTAGTTTATCATCTTGATATTCAAATTCTTCTTCAGACTCTTTCATTAATCTTTCTGCATTATAGAAAGTATTAAAATAGGTAGTATAATTTGTATATGATTGGCAACCAATCAAACAAATAAATCCTAAGAATAAAAATTTATGAAACTTGTTTTTCAAATGTAATTCTGTTTACTGAAACTAATAATTGAGTTAACGTAATAAAAAATTAGTTATTTTGATTTTCATTAATATTAGGAATTAAAGTATAATCGCTTTTGTAATAAAAGTGGTAAAAGAAAAAAGATTCCGGAATAGATAATAATACTAATGATAAAGTATTGTGATTAAAATATATACTTTCCCAAGCTTTTGGGTATATTTTATAAGAAAGAGTACCTGTCATAGCCCAACCGATAGTAAACATTAAAGCAAAAACAGAAACAGCTAATAAACCATCTTTAATAGTTAGACTTTGCCAATTTTTAGTAAATGCATAAAGTGCTGCTAAAACATTTAAATAAAAAATAAGTAGTTCTATCATAATTTCATTTTATAAATTTGGTAAGAAAAGAAATACAAAATAGTGAATTTTAGGAAAAAAATATGTAAAATTTCTCAAACATAATTTAATTGAATAACTATTTGTAAAGATAACATCAATTAATCAATTTGTTTTAGAAGTTTTTGGAGATTATTAAAGTGTTTATAAAATCTAAATTTAGAAATAAAGTTTAAAAATTGTAAAAATAGAAAAGTTGAAGCAATAATTATCGTAAAACTAAAAAGCCACTTGTGTAATTAAGTGGCTTTTTAATAAAGTAGTTATAAGAAATGAAAATTAATTCCCACCTTTTAATGTTTTAAGTAAATATTCAAAAGAAGCTTTTACTTTTTTATCAGTTACTAAATAATTTTCAATAGTAGTGCAAGAATGTAATACAGTAGAATGATCTCTACCACTAAAAGCAGCACCTATGCTTTTTAAAGAAAGTTGAGTAAGCTGTTTTGCCAAATACATACTCATTTGACGAGATAATGCAATTTCATGTTTTCTAGATTGAGATTCCATTTGATCAATAGGAATTTTTAAATATTCAGAAACAGTTAATTTTATATCTTCAATAGTTAAGTGCTTTGGTTCTTGTTTAGCTATTAAAGTAACAGCATCTTTAGCAGCGTGTATATCAATATTTCTATTTTGTAATGTATGAATTGCAATTAGTTTGATTAAGGCACCTTCAAGCTCTCTAATGCTACTAGAAATATTAGAAGCAATATACTCTGCAACATCTAATGGTAATTCTAATCCTTCATTAGCAGCTTTTTTCATTAGAATTGCCATTCTAGTTTCTAAGTCTGGTTTTTGTATGTCCACATTCAATCCCCATTGAAATCTTGAAATCAGTCTTTCATCAATAGAAACTAACTCTTTAGGTGATTTATCAGAAGCAACAACTATCTGTTTGTTTTTTTGATGTAAGTCATTAAAAATATGGAAAAAATTATCTTGTGTTTTTTCTCTATTAGCTAAAAATTGAATATCATCAATAATTAATACATCAATTTCTCTATAAAATTTAATAAATTCCGAAGTTTTTCCATGTTGAACAGAGTTAACATACTCTGAAGTAAAAAGTTCAGCATTTGTATAAAATACTTTTGTTCTTGATTTTTCTTGATGGATAAAATTCCCAATAGCTTGCAAAAGATGAGTTTTGCCTAAGCCTGAATTACCAAAAACAAACAGAGGATTGAAATTTGTTCCACCAGGATTTTTTGCTACAGCAGTTGCTGCAGAAAAAGCAAGTTGGTTACTATCGCCAATTACAAAGTTTGATAAATTATATTTAGGATTTAAACCAGTGTTGAAATCAATATTTTCAGCTTGCTTATTAGTGTGATGAGCTTGACTTTGAAACTTAAAAGCAGGAATTTTCATAGTGCTTTGTGATTCTTCAACTTCAGGATTACTATCAATTAATACATCATATTGTAATCTTACTATTTCTCCAAAAACACGTTTCATTGTACTTTTTACCAAATCAGAGTAATGTGTATCAATCCATTCTGAAAAGAAATGACTAGGCACTTGAACAGTAAGTAAATCTTCTTTATATCTCAAAGCTTGAACTGGTTTGAACCAAGTATTAAATGCTTGTTCAGATGTATTATCTTTAATAATAACTAAACATTCGTTCCATTTTGACTCAGCAATAGGGTCTGAATTAATAGGTTTTTTCAATATTAATAAGTTATCATTAGATAAATCTTTTGTATTTGGAAACAAATCTAGTGTTTCTGAATTTTCAACCAAGTTCATATTATATCTTTAAATTTGGGGGTAATAAAAAATAATAATTAATTTACTATCAACAGCTAAAATGTGAATAAATTCTGTTAAATAATTTTCAACATTGTTATTTAAATATTCACGATTTATTTTCAGCGAAATTGACACTTTTTTTACAAAAACGCAAATAAAATATTTTTTTTTTTTGAAATAAATTTCTTGGAAAATATAACTATCTATTCTTTATAGACTTAGTAATGACAAGGGGTACAATTATTTTTATTGTTAAGAACTGAAACCTAAACCTATCAAATATATTAGCTTAATTAACATAAACTGGAGTTATCAACAATTAATTAATTATACTAACTATAATAGAATAAAAATGTTTAAAGTTAAAAATTATTTTTTTTGCTAATTCAAAAGTTATTTTTGCTATTTTGCAGATATTTCATATAAATTATTAACAAAGCTAAAAAAAAATGATTTTTATAAAACTAAATAAACAAAAAATAGTCAATAACAATATGAAAATTACAAAATCTAAATATATAATCATAACTATTTTTTTTAGTTTAGTATTTTATCAAACATCATTTGCTCAATGGTTTCCAACTTGGGAAGAAATGACTATTCCTAAGGGATTTGAATTTTCTGGTACAGGTTATTCATATCTAGATGTTTTCTTTTTAAAAAGCAATTCAAATTATGGTTGGATTAGTGGACATAGGAGCAGAGTTTTAAGGACAACAGACAGAGGTAAAACATGGGTAGGTGTAATTGTTGAGCCTTCACAATCACTTCAATTAGAGTCAGTAATGTTTTTAGATGAAAAAGTAGGATATGTTTCAGGTGGTGGGTTTATTAATAATCAATCTGGATTTATCTACAAAACTACTAATGGTGGCGCTAGTTGGTTTAATGTAACTCCATCAAATATGAATAGTAATTTATGGGGAAATTATTTTTATGACAAAGACAATGGTATAAGTTTGGGAGGTGATTGTGCACAACAAGAGTTTTATAAAACTACTAATGGTGGTACAAGTTGGACTAGATTCTTTTACAACGATAATAAATTTTTTGATAGCAAACTTGCTGATGTAATAATTTTAGATCCCAATGGGTTGTGTTATGCCTCTGGAAGTGGTTGGATATGGAGGAGTCTAGATGGTGGAAGAAGTTGGAAACCATTTTCACATACTCAAATAGGAGCAAGTGATTGGCAAGAAGAAATGACTTTTAGTAATGGTTCAATGTTAGTTCCTTATTCTAATGGATGCTATGGTGCTACCGACACTCTTTTTGGTGGTATCAGAATGTCATTGGATGAAGGTAAGACTTGGAAAGGTTTTGAATCAAAACAACCTATGTTTGGTACTTTCTTACTTAGTAAGACAAATGGTTGGGCAGCAGGTTATGCTGAATCTATGTTTTATACATGCGATGGTGGATTGAATTGGGAGCTAATGAATTGTGGTATAAAGAATAGTTCATTAGACGATATATGGTTTGTAAATGATACTTTAGGTTTTGTTGTTGGAGAAAAAATTTATAGAACTAAAAATGCATTAGAAAATGTAAATTATGTTAACCATGATACAACATACTTTTGTTTAGGGGATAGTATAAAAATAATATCTGATACTAAATATAAAAAATCAAAATGGAATCTATGTGGATTTTCAAAAGATATCACCGTAACCTCAGGTGGTGATTATTTTCAAATAAGTTATGATAGTTTGATTTGTGATATTAGAGAGATTCATAAATTTCCAACTAAGGCTTATTCTGTTCCAAATTTAGTAATAAAAAACTATGATTTGCCTAAAACTAGTTATTGTGTAGGCGATACATTAAGAATTGGAGCTTTTGAAAAATACAAAACTTATAAATGGAGTACAGGTGATACAACTCAATTTATAATAGTTACAAGTACTGGTAAGTATTTTCTGAATGTAACTGATTCAAATGGATGTAAAGGCAAAGGTAATTATGATGTGGTTTTTAATCCACTTCCAAAACCAAAATTAATCAAAGGTAGGACTAAATTTTGTTTAGGTGATAAATCTTTTCTAGAAGCAGATAAAGATTATTCTAAAATTGAATGGTTTGAATCGAGTAGTCAGAATTCAATTAACAATTCTAAACTATTTGAAACAAAGAATTCAGGAAATTATTATTACAAAGCATATAATCAATTTGGTTGTTCGTCTTTATCTGATTCTGTTTCAGTAATAGTTAGGTTAGATTCAAATGTGTTTTTGTATGAGATCTCAACTCAAGTCTCAACAAATAATACTATAAAATTTGATACTACTATTGGAAAACAAGTATTTTGTAAACAAATTAAAGTATATAACAAAAGTATTTTACCATTAAACTTAGATAGCATTAATCTATTTCAAAGAATAGCTTTTTCAATACCTCAAAGTCAATTACCTAAGTTTATAGCACCCAAAGATAGTATTTTTCTAGATATTTGCTTTTCTCCAATTAAAATTGGTAAGAATTATGATACTTTATTGTTAAATGATAATTGTACCGATCATTTGGTTTATTTAGAAGGAGTAGGTAAAGGAGACAAGCTAATAGGGGATAGTAAATGTAAAATTCCTTGGACACTTCAAATAATTAACCTTGGGAAAAATCCATTGAATTATTTTAGTAATCCTTATCCAAATCCGGCTGGAAGTTTGATTTATATGGATTTTGTAAATTATTCAAATATCAATTACATAGAATTACCAATACTTTTTAATTTGTATGGTCAAGAAGTTTCTAAGGCAACTATTCATGATGAAACAGATGAAAACATTGAAGATTTTAAATTAACTAAAGGTAATTTGAAATTCAATCTAGATAATATAGTTTCAGGATTGTATTTTATCAAATATACTGAAAATGATGAAATTAAAATTACTCCTATAACAATAAGTAAATAAATTTATGTCAAATCATTATGATGTATGTTTAATTAGTTATTCAAATGTATTTACAGATGCACGTACTTTGAATTTGGCTAATACTTTGTCAATATCAATGTCTGTATTAGTAATAGCCTTGAGTTCAAATTTAGAAAGCACAAATTTACATAATTTTGAATTAATTGAAATTGAATTAAATAAAGATTTTTCTGGTTGGAAAAATTGGATTAATTTCTCTCATAAAGCTAAAAGCATAAATATTACTTCAAACTATTTTGTTGCTTGTGATTTGTATTCATTAGTACCAGCAAGCTATCAAGCAGTAGGTAGTAATTCCCAACTAATCTATGACTCAAGGGAAATATATTCTAAATTAGGACCATTGAGTAACAAACCACTTAAGCAATTTATAATCTCACAAATTGAAAAGTTTTATATCCAAAATGTTTCAAAAGTTATTGTTAGTGGAGAACTAGATGCTGAATACCTAAGAAAGTATTTCAAACAAAGTATTGAGTATATAGTCATTAAAAATTTACCTCCTTTTTCTATTCATAAAATAACAAACAGACTAAGAAATGAATTTAAAATTCCATCAGATAAATTAATCCTTATTTATCAAGGTGCTATTTTAGATGGAAGAGGTATCATACCAACTTTAAAAGCAATTAAGGATAACAACAATTATCATTTTGTAATAATTGGAGATGGTAATTTTAAACAAAAATTGATTGAATTTGTCAATTCAAATAATTTGTTTGAAAAAGTAACCTTTGTAGGAGAAGTCCCATATAGTGAATTGATATCTTTTACATCTTCAGCTGACATAGGTATATGTCTATTTGAGCCAATTTCAAAATCTTATGAATTATCATTGCCAAATAAACTTTTTGAATATATGATGGCTGGCATTCCTTGTATTGCAACTAATCTGCCTGCAATTAATGAACTACTTTCAAAAAACAAAATTGGAGTATTAATTAATGATGTTAATGATGTTGAAGAAATTATTGATAATTTAGAAAAACTTGAAAATACAGTTTTTAGAAATGAACTATCAGAAAATGCAAAAAAATTAAGAGTGAACTACTCTTATGAATCTCAAGAAAACTTAATTTTGTCAATATTTAATTAGTTATATGTATTTATTAATAATTCTACAACAGCTTATTGCTGCTGGTACTCATATTGTTGCGAAATCAATTACACACAATATTCCATCTGAAATAGTATTGTTTTTTAGAGTATTATTAGTTAGTATAATCTTTGCAATTTGGATGCTTTTTAATAAATCAAAAGTTAAAAGAATTGAAAAATCGGATTACAAAACTCTTATATTACTTGGATTTGTAAATATTCCTATAAATCAATTCTTATTTCTTAAAAGTATGGAATACACTTCTGCTCCTCACGTTGCTTTAGCTTATGCACTCACTCCAGCTTTTGTTTTTATTATTGCTCTGTTTCTATTAAATGAAAAGGCAAGTAAACCTAAAATTTTAGGATTATCTCTTGCAATCGGCGGAACTATTTTAGTTTTATCTGAAAAATTTAGTTTTGCAAGTGGTGGTTTAACTGGAGATATTCTGGCATTATTAGCTAGTTTCTCTTGGGCAATTTATACTATTATTGGGAAAAAACTTACTTTGAAATATGGTGCAATTTATACTACTGCCCTTGCAATGATGATAGGTTTTCTTTTATACATTCCTATTTTTTTAATTTTACCAGTTCACATACAATTAGAAAAATTTACCTTGATAAATTGGGGGCAGATTATTTATTTAGGTGCATTAACTTCTGCTTTAGGATATGCAATATGGTATTATGCTCTAGGAAAGACTGATGCAAGTAAAGTATCGATTTTCAATAATCTTCAACCAATTATGACTGCCATTTTAAGTTATTTTATACTTGGAACTGGGTTTTCGATAGAATTTATTTTAGGTGGTTTGTTTGTAATAATTGGTGTCTTTATTACTCAAAGATCTTGATTTTAGTTAATTAACATTTTGATTCTAAATATATTGAAACTATTTTCATCAGCTTTTTCAAAATATTCAATATCATCTGTAACTAACTTAATAATATGCACTCCTAATCCACCTTTTTTAAATTCATTTAGATATTCACCCATATCAACTGAATCAAGCTTTAAAGGATTGAATGGAATACCTTTATCTTTAATTTCAATTACAAAATTGTTGTTTTCAATAAATGTATTTATACAAATATTTTCATCTTCATTATAATTAAAAGTATGATGAATTAAATTCGAACAAGCTTCATCTACAGCTATTACTAATTTGTTAATTTTATCTATATTATTAATTGCTTTTTTAGCTTTACTAAAAAAACAAAATTCTGAATTATTTGATTTAAGTTTTGACATATTTGAATTATAAATAAACTGAGAAAGCATCTCTTTCATTTTTAAATATTCTAAAGAGCAGAGGAAACCCAAGTAAATCAAAAATTGTATAAATTTTGTCACTCATCTCACACAATACAATGTCGCCACCTTTTTCTCTTATTTCTTCTATAAAAGACATAAATACTCCCAAACCATCACTTCTTATATAATCTAGATTCTTGAAATTGAATACTAAATTTAGTTTTTCTAGAGAAAACAATTCTGAAATTACTTTTTCTAAATTTGGTGCAGTATGAGCATCTAGGTATCCAGATAATTTAATTATCGTAAAACTTTTGTCATCTACCAAAGTTGTTTCAAATCTTGAGATATTTTCCATTACTTACCTTTTTTTCAAATACAATTAACAAAATCTATTCCATTATTTTAGAATATTTTATACTTAATACACTTATATCGTCATGTTGCTTCTTATCTAAAGAATGTTCAGTAGCACAATTTTGAATAAGTTTGATTAATTCATAAGAATTAGAATAATCATTGCTCAAAATACATTCTTTTAAATTATCAAATCCTAATTCATCATTACTATTATTTCTACTTTCAGTAACACCATCTGTATAAATGACACAATATTCACCATCTTTTAAGTCAATACAAATTTCTTCTAAATTTACATCAAATAAATTACTTTTTGCAAGACCAATCCCAATACCTTTTCCTATAATTTCCTGAATTCCATTTTGATTAACAATTAGAGTAGGCAAATGCCCAGCTCTAGCAATACAAATTCTTCCAGAATCATTATCTAATGCAACTGCAGTCATAGTAATATATAAATGTTTGTCTATTTTATTGTGAAGTGTAGCATTAATTTTCATTAGTAAATCAGATGCACTTTCTGATTCATTTGCTAAAGCTAAAGTTATTCCTTTAACCTGTGCCATAAAAAATGCTGCAGATATTCCCTTTCCAGAAACATCTCCAATTATAAAACAAAGTTTATTGTTTTTTAAATAAACAAAATCATAATAATCTCCACCAACTACTTCAGCTGGAATTGTAATTGCTGCAAAATCATAATAAGGTACTAAAGGAAGCTTTTGAGGCAAAAGTTTTTCCATCATTTCTTTTGCTAAAATAAGCTCTCTTTTATATTGTTCAGAAATAATAGATTGTTTAATTAACCTAGAATTTTCTAAAGCAATTGAAAGATTACTGCTAAATGCAGCTAATATATTCAAATCATCAAATTCAAATCCATAATCTTCAGTTTTACCTAATACTAATGTTCCAATTCTTTCATTATCAAGATAAAGAGGACTAGCAATCATTGATTGTAAAGAGTTATTAATTTTGAGAACAGTTTCAAATTCGTTATTATGATTTAATGATTCAACAATTAATGGATTATTAGATGATTTGAAATAATGACTTAATATTTGACTATCTATTTTTTTTTGAAGCATTTCAATAGGGAGATAAGTAAAAGCTCCAATCTCAGTTTTGTCATTGATATATAGCTCAATCCATGAAAATGAAGCATCTAACCCTTGCAAAGCAAACTTACTTGCATAGTTTAAAAGTTCAGCTTCATTTTGAGATTTAGTTATTAATTTATTGAAATCTGTAATATTAATTAATTCAGAAGTTTTTCTTTCAACTATATCAGTGGTTGGTAAAGCTAATAAACAAACAATAAAATTTTTAGAACTATAAAAAATTGAAGTTAAAAGAATATATCTTAAAAATGTAACACTTCCAATGGAGAAATAATTTAATGCATCATTTGCAGAGTAAACGTTTCCATTTATTTGTACTAATACACTTAAACATAATAAGATTGAAACTACTGAATAAAGTAAAACTTTACCTTTATTTTTAGAATCGAGTTTTTTTAACCAAGCGTTGTTTTTATCAGCAAATATTACTAAAGAAGACCCAAATACAAGTATAAAATTACTAACAATTATATAACTATCAGAATTTGTATTGGCTATAGCTATTGCATAAAATTCATAAGCAATTAATATTACTAATGAATAAAATGTCATTGATAAGTAACTCATTGAGTTTTTACGACGTCTTAATTTAATCCATTTCCAAATAAATTTAAACCAAAAAACAGAACTAAGAATAGCTAATAACGAATACAAATCAGAAAAGATTATTGTATAAGCATTAGTTGGGATTTTTTTATCAAATTCAATTTCAGGTAATATAATAATAAGGAAAACTAATGACAATTGTAAAAACAACAGTTTGTAAAGTTCATTGTAATAGGTTTGAATATAATCATTGTTTTCTATTCTTTTTTTTATGACAAAAGAAAAGAAATACAAAAATGTTAAAAATGATAACATTAATGCAGTAATAATCTTCCATATACTGGTAAGTGAATAATCTATGCTTGAAGAAAGAACAAATAATGAATCTCCGGCAACTCTAATTAAAACAAGTAATAAAATTAGAAACAAAACCAAAATACGGCTATTTCTAACCTTTTCAATAAGTGAATTATATATGCTTTCAATTATAGCTTTCATTAATTGTTAAATACGTCATTACCAATAAAATGTTTCATTTGTAATAAACATTGAAAAAATCCATACAAAATTAAGTAATTTTGTAATTCAATTTCCAAACAAAATTTAAAATGCAAATTATTCTTTCCAGTGAACAGTCTAAAAATATGGATTCCTATTTAATTAATCATTTAGGTATTTCTTCTTCTATTCTTATGGAAACAGCTGCTATTCAATCTGCAAATAAGATTCTTGATTTAAATAAAGAATTTAAATCTGTTTTGATTTTATGTGGAATTGGTAACAATGGTGGTGATGGATTTGCTTTAGCGAGAATTCTATCAAATAAAACTAAAGTGAAAGTTTTGTGGATTGGAAGTGAAAGTAAAATGTCAAAAGAAACTCATGCTAATTTTAATTTGATTTCTAAATTTGAAATTGATAAAATTCATTTAGAAAAAATTGAAGATTTGAAAGACAATATTTTTGAATTAGATTGTATAATTGACTGTTTAATTGGAATTGGTGGAGATGAAAATTTAAAAGGTTTAGTTGTAGATGTTTTAAAAATGGCTAACAGTTCACATTCTTATAAAATAGCTATTGATGTACCAACAGGATATAATTCCAATAATGGTAAAATCCACCAAGATTATTTTAAATGTGATATTCTAATTACTATGTATTCTATTAAGTTAGGCTTTTTATTTGATAAAGAATTATACAGTAAAACAAGTATTTGTGATTTGAACATAAATAAAAGTATTATTGAAGAATTCTCTCAAATTTATTCCTTAGAACAAGATGATATTAGAAATTTACCTGGTGCAGGTATGGTATATTTGTTTACTTATTCAAGGCATTCAGCATTACTTCCAGAAATTATTTGTCATAATTTAGATACAGCAATAGTTGGAAATTCAAATTTAGAGAAATCCATAGCAATAGGTATTGGACCTGGCTTAGGTAAACAAAAAAATACTTTAGATAACACAAGACAAATCATTGAAAAATATAAAGATAGTAAATCTTTTGTTATTGATGCCGATGGACTTTATTCTTTGCCAAATGAGTTAAATCATAATGTTATACTTACTCCTCATTTATACGAATTTTCTAAAATTTCAGGTTTAAGTGTTGAAGAGATTGAAAATGATAGAATTGGAACTGCAATAAGTTATGCAAAAAAAATGAATTGTGTTCTTTTGCTCAAAGGTGCTACAACTATTATTACAAATGGAAGCGAAACTTATTTAAACACAAGTGGCAATCCTGGAATGTCAACTGCTGGAAGTGGTGATGTATTAACTGGTATAATATTAGCTTTATTATCACAAGGACTAAAACCATTTTTAGCTGCAAGCTTGGCAGTATTTATTCACGGAAGAGCAGGTGATATTTATACAAATAAATACAATCAAGAAACATTAACTGCTTCAAAAATAATTGATTATCTAAAATATGCAATATAAATTTAAAGAAAATAATACTAAATTCCTTTCTCTAATTCCTTCAATCACAATAATGTTAGGTATATTTTATATTTCACATCAATCACAAGTTCCTCAAATATATTTGCTGACAACTTTAGAAGATAAAATTCAACATTTTATTGCATTTTTTACATTAGGTGTTTGTATTCAATTTTACTTAATGTCCTTAAATCTTAGTTTTAAGAAAATTATGATAATAACAATCTTTTTTGGTAGTCTTTATGGTGTGAGTGATGAATTTCATCAATCTTTTGTAGAAGGAAGATATGTTGAAGTATTAGATTGGGTTGCAGATACAGTTGGCACAGTTGCTTCTCTTAGCATTTACAAATTAATTAAATACATTTTTAACAAAATATTTTTAAAGATTGAAAGATAATTTTTTTACATTATTAGCTGAAGATAAAGATTCTAAAGCAAGAGTTGGTTTAATCAACACACATCATGGAGAAATCCCAACTCCAATATTTATGCCTGTAGGAACACAAGGAACAGTTAAGTCTATTGAACAAAGAGAGTTGGTGGAATTTGATGCTAAGATTATTTTAGGTAATACTTATCATTTATATTTAAGACCTGGAATAGATGTTCTTAGCCATTTTGGAGGCTTGCATAAGTTTATGAATTGGGATAGACCAATTTTGACAGATAGTGGTGGTTATCAAGTTTTTTCATTAAAAGAAAATAGAAAGTTGACTAATGAAGGTGCAGAATTTAAATCACATATTGATGGATCAAAGCATTTTTTTTCTCCAGAAAAAGTGATTGAAATACAAAGAGTTATTGGTTCAGACATAATGATGGTATTAGATGAATGTGTTCCATACCCTGCAGAAGAATCCTATGTTAAAAAGTCTTTAGAGTTATCCCTTCATTGGGCTGAAAGATCTAAGAAAGCACTTGAAAGTATTGAAGAAAAATATGGTTATAGACAGTTTCTCTTTGGAATTGGTCAGGGTGGTATGTATCCTAATCTGCGAAAAGAATATATTAACCGTATGGTTGAAATGGATTTTGATGGTTATTCTCTCGGTGGTTTGTCAGTTGGAGAACCAGCTCAAATAATGTATGAAATGATTGAAATATCCACAGAAATTTTACCTAAAGATAAACCAAGATATCTTATGGGAGTTGGTACTCCAGCAAATATTTTAGAAGCAATAGAGCGTGGAATTGACATGTTTGATTGTGTACTGCCAACTCGCAATGCTAGAAATGGTCAGATATTTACTACTCGAGGAAAGGTAAATATTAGAAATAGTAAGTATAAATTTTCCAATGAGTTAATAGACGAAGGCTTAGAAACCTATGCAAGCCAAAACTTTACTTTGGGATATTTAAGACATTTGTTTGTAGCTAGCGAAATTCTAGGTGTTCAATTAGCATCTCAACAAAACATAGCTTTTTATTTGTGGTTAACTAAAACAGCAAGAGAAAAAATACTTGAGGGTAACTATCGTCAGTGGAAAAATGATTTTTTGAAAAATTACGTTTAATAAATTCTAGGAATAAATAATGCTTTTAACGGAAAAAGTATATGCAATGGCACCTCAAGCTGGACAAGCTGAAGGTGGAATAATGCCAACAATAATAATGTTTGGTTCGATAATATTGATTATGTATTTCATGATTATTCGTCCACAACAAAAAAGACAAAAAGAAAGTCAAAATATGCTTTCTTCTTTAGGTAAAGGCGATAAAGTAATTACAAGTGCAGGTATGCATGGCAAGATTGTAGAAGTTCAAGAAAGTGCTTTTGTAGTTGAAATAGCAAATGGTGTTCAAATCACATTTGAAAAAGCAGCGATTGTGAGTAAAAAAGATTAATATGAATACAATTTCCGATGCACTAAATGACTTACTTCATGGTAAAATGATTATTGTGATGGATGACGAAGATAGGGAAAACGAAGGTGATTTGATTTGCTCAGCAGAGCTTTGCACACCTGAAATGGTAAACTTTATGTCCACTCATGGGAAAGGTTTAATATGTGTTGCTTTAAATGAAGATAGGGCTAAAGAATTAGACTTAGAAGTAATGGTCAGAGATAGTTCTGCTTTACATAATACAAAATTTACTGTATCTGTGGATTTAGTTCATGGAACAGAAACAGGAATATCTGCTTCAGATAGATCAGCAACTATTAGAGCTTTAGCAGATAATTCAACAAAGCCATCGGATTTAGGTAGGCCAGGACATATTTTTCCATTGATAGCTGTTTCTGGTGGAGTTTTACGTAGATCAGGACATACCGAAGCCACAGTTGATTTGTTGAAACATGCTGGATTGAAACCAACTGGAGTATTATGTGAAATAATAAATGAAGATGGTTCAATGGCGCGCAAACCAGAGTTAGAAATTTTTGCTTCGAAACATAATTTGAAAATAATAACAGTCAAAGATTTGATAGCATATAGAATTCAAAAGGATAGTTTAGTTTCATGTGAAGCAACTGCACAAATGCCTACTGAATATGGTGATTTTATTTTTAAAGTATATGAAAATGTAGTTGATGGAAAAGAGCACGTTGCTTTAGTAAAAGGTGAGTGGAATGAAGATGAAGCTGTTTTAGTGAGAGTTCATTCCGAATGTTTAACAGGTGATGTTTTTGGATCGCAAAGATGTGATTGTGGAGATCAACTGCATACTGCACTTCAAATGATTGAAAAAGAAGGTAAAGGAGTTTTACTTTACATGAGACAAGAAGGTAGAGGTATTGGACTTGTAAATAAAATAAAAGCATATACTCTTCAAGAACAAGGTTTTGATACAGTTGAAGCAAATTTAGAACTTGGATTTAAAGCAGATGCGAGAGATTATGGAATTGGAGCTCAAATTTTGAGAGACTTAGGTA
>JAPLFM010000049.1:0-959 GCA_026390675.1 Candidatus Kapaibacterium sp.
ATTTCATCACGTTCTACTCTTTCGCCTTCTTTCTTTAGCCATTTAATGATAGTTCCTTCTTGCAAAGATTCACCCATTTTAGGCATTACTATATCAACTTTCATTGATTTTCTCCAATTTTAAAAATATAATTTTAATATTTGCACATTATAGATTTACAAATTAAAGAATTTAAAATAATTATTCAAAAGGTAAATGATAAAATACTTCACATTTTAAGTATTATATGTATTATTTACCATTTTTAACAATTTAGAATAGTATTTTATACAATTATTATTATGAATATGTATTTATATATTTTTAATTTGTAATTTTTATCTTAATTTTCTTTTTTGAAAATGTATCTTATTTGAAAAAGTATATTATAAGGATAATTATGAAACCGGTTCAAACTTTTGTTGTAAATGCGAATTTACCTGAAAAAATAGCTAAGTTAAAAGATATAGCCAACAATTATTGGTGGTGCTGGGATGCTGACACAAAAGACATATTCATTAGGATGGATAGAAAAATTTGGGAAGATGTAAATCATAATCCAGTAATGCTTATAAATAAAATTTCTCAAAGTAGATTAATGGAACTTTCCCAACAAGTTGAGTTTACAAGCTATTTAGATTATGTACATAAAAGATTTGTTTCATATATGGAATCAAAATCATGGTATGAATCTGTTGGAATATCTAAAAAAGGTACTATCGCTTATTTTTCAACTGAATATGGGATTAATGAGAGCTTTCCAATTTATTCTGGCGGCTTGGGCATTTTATCAGGTGATCATCTGAAATCTGCTTCAGATTTGGGTTTACCATTAATTGGTGTTGGTTTGTTATACCAACAAGGCTATTTTAGTCAACATTTAACACAAAATGGATGGCAAACTGAATTGTATAATTTTAATGAATTTTTAAGTATGCCATTAAGTTTATGCAAAAATAGTGATAGCACTCCTTTATTAG
>JAPLFM010000049.1:978-8961 GCA_026390675.1 Candidatus Kapaibacterium sp.
AGTAGATGTTGATTTATTAGGAGAAAAGGTATTTGCTCAAGTTTGGAAATTAAATGTTGGTAAAATTCAATTATATTTACTTGATACAAATATTAAAGAGAATAATAATCCAGAGCATAAAGAAATCTGTTACCAACTTTATGGTGGTACTAGAGAAACAAGAATTCAACAGGAAATAGTGCTTGGTATTGGTGGAATGAAAGCTTTAAGTGCATTAGGAATTGAGCCAGAAGTTGTTCATATTAATGAAGGTCATGCAGCTTTTGCTCTTTTAGAGAGAGCAAAAAACTTAATGAATAAATTCAATATTAATTTTTGGACAGCCAAACAAATTGTACAAGCATCTTCTATTTTCACTACTCATACTCCTGTACCAGCTGGAAATGAATCATTTAAAGCAGAAAGGATAGTTGCTTATCTTGAAAATTATTGGAATAATCTAGGATTAGGAAAAGAAGAGTTCTTAAGATTAGGTCAACAAGAAGGTTATGACGATTTAGGTGATTTTTCAATGACTGTACTTGGATTAAAACTTACTTCGTATCATAATGGTGTAAGTAAATTACATGGTAGAGTTTCAAGAGAAATGTGGAATAAAATTTGGCAAAATTTCCCTAAAGAAGAAGTACCTATTAAGTCAATTACAAACGGAGTTCACACTTTAACTTGGGTTGCAAGAGAAATGGCTGAACTTTTTGATAGATATTTAACTCCTACTTGGAGAGAAGAAACTGACAATAATGATATTTGGAGAAATGTAGATTATATTCCAAATGAAGAAATTTGGAGAGAAAAGCAAAGAAGAAGAGTTAGATTAATTATTTTTGCAAGAAACTATTTAAAAAGAAAACAGAAAGGCTATTTATCACCAACTCAGTTAACAAAAATTGACGAATATTTAAGTACAGATACTTTAACTATTGGATTTGCAAGAAGATTTGCAACTTATAAACGTGCAACTTTACTATTTTCTGATATGGAAAGGCTAAAAGCTATTTTAACAAACAAAGAACACCCTGTTCAAATCATTATTGCTGGCAAAGCTCATCCTCATGATACTCAAGGAAAAGAAGCTATTCAGACAATAATTAGTCGAGTTAAAAGTTATGGTTTAGAAAAACATGTTGTTTTCTTAGAAAATTATGATATGGTAATTGCAAGAAAACTTGTTACTGGTTGTGATGTTTGGCTAAACAATCCAATTAGACCTCTTGAAGCAAGTGGAACAAGTGGAATGAAAGCTGGTTTAAATGGCACTCTCAATTTTAGTATTCTTGATGGATGGTGGGACGAGAGTTACAATGGTGCCAATGGATTTTCAATTGGCGAAGGAGAAGAATATGAAGATACTGAACAACAAGCTATAATTGAAGCTGGTCAAGCATACGATAAGTTAGAAAATGTAATTATTAAAACATATTATGATAGAGATTACAATAATATTCCAAATAATTGGGTACAAATGATGAAAGAGAGTATAAAAACTATTGCTCCTCAATTTTCAACTACTCGTATGATAAAAGATTATTCCAGAATGTTCTATTTTAATGCAATGAATAGATTTTATGATTTAACAGCGAATAATGGAGTTGCAGCTTTAGAATTAAGAGAATGGAAAAATCATTTAAACAAGTCTTGGAATGGAATTGAGATTTTTGAAATTGTAACAAATAATACAAACGAACTTAAAGTTGGAAATGCTGTTGAAATATCAGCTATAATTAGATTGGGTAATCTCACTTCTGATGATGTTAAAGTTCAAGTAATGCATGGACATGTAAATCACAGTGGTGAATTAGTTAATACATTATATCATACTTTAAAGTTAATTAGTAATGATAATGGTAATTTGAAATATGAAGGTTTTTATATTTGCAATGAAACTGGAAACCAAGGAGTTACTGTGAGAGTAGTTCCTATGCATAAATTGATGGTAGAATCTCAAGAATTGTATTTATGTAAGTGGGCTTAAAAAATGGTCAGAATAGAACTTAAAGTTTTAAATCGTTCTGGATTGCATACTAGACCGGCTGCTTCAATTGTAAAAGTTGCATCAAAATATAAATGTGAAATAGAGTTAGATAAAGATGGCTTTGTTATAAATTCTAAAAGTATTATTGGTGTTATGACATTAGCTGCTGAACAAGGATCTATATTGTATTTAATTACTAATGGAATTGATGAAAAAGAAGCCTCAGATGAGATTGCAAAACTTTTTGAAAGTGGATTTGGCGAGATATAATGAATAATGATCTAATAAATTTAGAATATAGAGGTATCCCAGCATCAAACGGAATATCAATTGGAAATGTTTATATTATTAAGAAATCTGCTCCAAACTTGATAAATAAAGCAATTATACCTGAAAAGATTGATAGCGAAATATTAAAATTTGAAAATGCTTTAACTCAGTTAATTTTTGAAACTAATGAGGTTTTAGAAAAAGTTGCAAACGAGAATGACAATGTTACTTCTATAATTGAATCAAGTGGTTTAATTCTGAATGATCCATATTTAAAAGCTAATATTATTAAAACAATTAAAGAATGTTTAAGTGCTGAAGCTTCAATTGTTAGACAAATAGAGTTTCAAAAACAATATTTTATTAATTCAAAAGATGCAATTTTAAGAGAACGTGCTTATGATTTGGACAATATAAAAGGAAGATTAATTGAAATTATTAGAAATAAATCAGTTTATAAAAGTCTGCCAGATGATTGCATTGTTATTTCATCTTCAATAACTCCAGCAGAAATAGTAAAGTATAAAGAAAAAAAGATAAAAGCACTAATTACTGAAATTGGCGGATTAGCATCACATGCTTGTATTTTAGCTCGTTCTTTCGAGATTCCTGCCATAATTGGTGTAAAAGCTGCTTGTAAGAATTTCATTAATGGTGAAGAAATAATTGCTGATTGTTTTTCAGGTACCATATATAAAAATCTCGAACTTACTTTAAAACGGTATTATATTAATGAAATTAGTCATTTAATTGAACATAAAAAGAAATTAGGTGAGCTAGTTCAAATTGAAGCTAAAACAATAGATGGTAGAAGAATAAAACTAAAAGCTAATATTGATGCATTAAGTGAGATTGCAATTACGGTTCAAAATGGTGCTGAAGGATTTGGTTTGGTTAGGTCTGAAAGTATATTACTAAACAAAAACAGATTACCTAAAGAAGAAGAGCAATACAAATGGTATAAAGAAATTGCAGATCGTGCTTTCCCTTTTGAAGCTACTATAAGAGTGTTTGATTTTGGTAGTGATAAATTTTCGCTAGGACTTTCTAAAGCAGAGGATAATCCCGCTTTAGGATTAAGAGGCATTAGATTACTTCTAAGTCGTCCTGATGTTTTTGAAATTCAATTACGTGCTATTTTAAGAGCATCTTCTCATAAAAATATTAAGCTTTTATTACCTATGATCACTAATTTAAATGAACTTTTATCTTCAAAAGAGGTCATTAAAAATGTAATGAAAGATCTTGATGAAAAAAATATTGATTATGATAAAAACATTCAAATTGGTGTAATGATTGAGACACCTTCTTCGGTTTTGATTGCTAAGAGTTTGGCTAAAAATTGTGATTTCTTCTCAATTGGTACCAATGATTTGACTCAATATGTACTTGCTGCTGATAGGAATAATGAATTCGTTTCAGATATTTATGATGCAATGAATTATAGCGTTTTGAAAATGATAAAAATGACAATTAAAGCAGCAAAAAAACAAGGGATTCCAGTATCTATATGTGGTGAACTTGCTGGACACTCTGCTGCTACTGAGTTATTAGTTGGAATGGGCATAGATGAGTTAAGTCTTGTTAATTCAGCTTTGCTTGAAACTAAGAAAAAAATTCTTAGTCTAAATTATGAAAAAGCAAAATTAGACTCAAAAAGATTTTTAATTGAAAAATTGCAAATAAATGATTAAATTAAATATTCAAACTGTCATAAAAAAGAAAAAGGGTCGTTGATGAAGCTATTTATTCTCTTAATTTTATTATCAAGTATTGGGTTCACTCAAAATAGTCAAGTTACAATAACAGGAAAAATTATTGATAAAAATGGTCAAAAAGTAAGTGGAGAGTTAAGATTTGTTAGTTCTTCTGGAATTATTGGCAAGACTAAGATAAGTAGTGATGAAACTTATACTTTTGCTTGCAAATCAGGAGATAGTTATTCTGTAACTCTTTTAAATTATATACTTGATGACAAAGACAAAGAAATTAATGTTTCACCTCAAACAGAATTCAAAGAATTTAATAGAGATTTAAAAGTAGAAAGACTTGTTGAAGGTAGAAAAATTATGTCTTTTAATTCTTTCAAAGCAAGTGATAGTACTTTTCAAAGTAGTGCAAATAGTTTTATAAAAGAATTATCTGATTTTGTAAAATCTCAACCAAACATTTCTTACAATCTTAATATCAATATGTCTGATTGTAAGTTTAAACCTATCAAATCTAAAAAGACTGTCCTTGATGGAAAAAAGAAAAAAACAATTACAACTGAAGTTAGTATTCAAGAACAATCAAATAAAGTATTTCAAGCTAGAATCAATAGTATTAAAGCTGTGTTACTTGAAAACAAAATCAGAGTTATGTCATTTACTTTTTTAAAAGATGAAAAGCCTTTTCAAGCAACAAACTCAATTTCAAATGACAAAAAAGGTGAAAAGAAGAATGACAAATCTAATAAAAAATCAACTAGTCAGCCAAATGTATTAATTACAATTTCTAAAATTAGAGAACAATAATTTAATTTCTTAGGTATATTTAACTCTTTAAATTTAGTCCAAAATTTCTTTTGCAATTTCATTAATTACCTAAGTAAACTTTGAAATTAATTCTTCTATTAACTTTCAAACTTTCTTCAAGGCTTCTTGCTCCATAAGGTTCGTTTGTTCCTTTGCCAGTAGCTAAAACTCTTTTGCCTTCTATACCTTTTGTAATTAAATATGCTTTAGCAATATTTGCTCTTTTGTCTGATCTTTCTTGATTTGTTTCTTCGTTGGAAGCAGCATCCGAATGTGCTTCTATCAAAAAAGCATAATTTGAATTATCATTTAATACTTCAACCACTATATCCAAATATTTTTTCATATTAGAATCTAATTCAATCGATTCAGATTTATGATAATGAAATGTTTTTAAATTGCCAAGCATCACTTCATTACCAGAATTTAGTTTGGTGGTTTTGCAAGCATTAAAAGACAGCAAGATAATTAAAGCAATAATAAGATTTTTCATAAATTTAACTCTTTAGGTAGTCCATTTTAAATTCTTTTGATAATTTTTGTATTTCATCTCTTAATTGAGACGCAAGTTCGAAATCTAAATTTTTAGATGCACCTTTCATTTGCATAAAAAGTTCGTCAAGTAGCATTTTTTGTTGTTCTTCTGTCATTAATTTCAAAGATGGGTCAGCTCTTTTAGCTCTTACTTCTTCCCTATAAATTTCTCTTTCCACCTTTTGAGAACTAACATCAGCTATTGAAGTGGAGCTAAGTATTTCTTCACGTGATTTGAACAAAGTAACAGGAACTAAACCATTTTCTTTATTATATTTAATTTGAATTTTTCTTCTTCTTGCTGTTTCATCAATCAATACTTGCATCGATCTTGTAACCCTATCAGCATATAGAATAACCAATCCTCCAGCATTACGAGCTGCACGACCAGCCATTTGGAGTAATGCACGTTCACTGCGCAGAAAACCCTCTTTATCAGCATCAAGAATAGCAACAAGTGATACTTCTGGCATATCCAGACCTTCTCTCAAAAGATTAATACCAACCAATACATCAAAATCGCCCAATCTGAATTTTCTAATTACATCTACCCTAGCAAATGAATCCAAATCAGAATGAATATAAGCTACTTTAATATTTAATTTTGAAAGGTAATCAGAAAGATCTTCAGACATTCTTTTTGTCAAAGTCAAAACTAATACTCTTTCACTTTTTTCAACTCTAATTCTAATTTCGTTTATCAAATCATCAATTTGCGATCTTACTGGTCTAACACTTAATTCTGGATCCAAAAGCCCAGTTGGTCTGATTACTTGTTCAACAAAGATACCTTCAGTTTTTTCCATTTCATAATCAGATGGAGTGGCACTAATATAAACCACTTGATTAACCATTGATTCAAATTCTTCAAACTTCAAAGGGCGATTTTCCATTGCTGATGGTAATCGAAAGCCATGTTCAACTAAATTAGCTTTTCTCATTCTATCACCTCTATACATTGCTTTAAGTTGAGGCAATGTAATATGGCTTTCATCAATTACTAATAAGAAATCTTCAGGGAAATAATCAAAAATACAAGTAGGTCTATCTCCAAAATCTCTACCCGACATGTGCATTGAATAATTTTCAATTCCAGAACAATACCCAACTTCTTTCATCATTTCTAAGTCGAACATTGTACGCTGTTCTAACCTTTGTGCCTCTACAAATTTATCATCCTTTCGTAATACTTTTACTCTATCATAAAGTTCATCTTTTATTTTTTGCATACCAATAGTTAGTTGGTTTTCAGTAGTTACAAAAAGCTTTGCAGGATATATAGTTGTAGCTTTTTCAGAAGCTAATACTTTTCCTGTAAGAACATCGATATATGATACTTTTTCAACTTCATTATCAAAAAGTGTAATTCTAATTCCTTCTTTAGTTTCAGAAGCGGGTATCAAATCTATACTATCACCACGAACTCTAAAAGTACCACGTTGAAATTCAGCATCATTTCTTGAATAATGTAACTCAGCAAGTTTGTAAAGTAACTGTTGTCTTGTTATTTTCATTCCTACTTTTAAAGGAAATAGCATTTGTTTGAAATCACTTTTTTGTCCAATTCCATAAATACAACTAACTGAAGCAACAAGAATAATATCTCTATTATCATCAACTAAAGATGAAGTAGCTTTAAGTCTAAGTCTATCAATTTCATCATTTACAGCAAAATCTTTTTCAATATATAAATCTTTGCCTGGTAGATAAGCCTCTGGTTGGTAATAATCATAATATGAAATAAAATACTCAACATTATTTTCAGGAAAAAATTGTTTGAACTCTGCATAGAGTTGAGCTGCAAGAGTTTTATTAGGTGAGATAACAAGTGTAGGTTTTTTAACTTGTTTAATCACATTGGATATAGTAAAGGTTTTACCAGAACCAGTAACTCCTAATAATGTTTGATGCTTATCGCCTCTTTCTATGCCTTCAACCAATTCCAATATTGCTTTTGGTTGATCACCACTAGGCTGGTAACTAGAAACTATTTTAAATTCACTCATTTTCTTTTATATAATAATTATATTAATGAATTACAAACATAATATCTGAAACGACATTTATTTGAATTTCAAAAAATGGTACTTTTTATTTGAATTTTTTATTCAATCAAAAGTTGACGTATTTTAACGCAATTTGTTTTGTTATGAAAATGGGAGATGTGCATCATTTTTTCTCTGTCATACCTGCGAATGCAGGTATCTAGTATTTTTGTGTTTAAAAAACAACCAATTAAGAACCTCACTTTACTAATACCAAATCAAGATGGCGGAAGAGGGTCGATTGACCCAATTGCAGTCACAATTTGGAAAAATTTTCCAAAAAAGTTTTCCAAAGTTCGTTTTTTGTCAAATTTAGCCGATGTTTTTATACACTTCATATTATTTTCCAAATTCAGCAAATAATATCATTTCAATTTTTGCAGTGATTTTGCGTTTTTTATGTTTTTTTGTCACTGTCTTTTTCACGTCATTCCTGCGAAGGCAGGAATCTAATTTTTTTGTCACCCTAAACTCGTTTCAGGGAATATTTAGATTTTGCTTTTCCTAAAACATTGCTAAGAGACCTCATCCTAACCTTTTATGTTAAAATCCAAGTAAAACTTAGTCTAAGAGCAAAAGAAATTTTTCCCACATTTATGTGGGTGTATTAATTAGTTGATTTAAGATATCTCTAAGTCATTGATAA
>JAPLFM010000149.1:0-1543 GCA_026390675.1 Candidatus Kapaibacterium sp.
TTAAAAATACAATAAAAGAAGCCGAACTATGGTTAGATAGGGGTGATGAATATGTAAAACAGTCAAATTTCGATAAAGCTGTTGAGTGTTTTTCACGTGCTATTAGTATTAATTCAAGGGGTGCATTTGCTTATTTCAAAAGAGCAAATGCTTATGAGAGTTTGAATAAATTTCAAGAAGCCTTAAATGATTACAATAGTACAATATTAATCAATCCAAATTTTTCTTTTGCTCATTTTAGAAGAGGCAATTTACATACTGATGATGGTCAGTTTGAAAAGGCAATAATTGATTATACTAATACAATTGAACTAAATAGTGATTTCTCATTTGCCTATTATAAAAGGGGAATTGTTAGGGCTGCACTAAGATTTCATGAACTTTCAATTGAAGATTTTACTAAAAGTATAGAGTTAAATCCAAAATATCTTCTAGCTTATTTAAATAGAGGGAATAAGTATTTTGAAATGAAAAGATACGAAGAGGCAATAAAAGATTATACTAATGTAATTGCACTCGATCCAAGACATGAAAGGTCTCATATATCTCGAGGTATAGCTTATGGGAACATGCAAAACTTTAGAGAAGCAATGAATGATTATTCTCGAGCAATAAGTCTTAATCCAGATTCGATAGTAGCTCTTAATTATAGAGGTTTGATTCATAGCAAAATGAAAGAATTTGAAAGGGCTAAAGAGGATTTTACTAGAGTAATTAAGATTAAACCTGAATTGCCAGATGTTTATAATAATCGTGGAATAACAAATTACGCTACAAAAGATTTTTATAACGCTGTTGAAGATTTTACTAAGGCAGCTGCATTGAAACCTACTCAAGCAAGTATTTTTTTTAATAGGGCTAACTCATATTATAATATGAGAAGTTTTCCTGAAGCAATTGCAGACTATGAAGAAACTATTGAATTGGATCCAAGAATGGCGACTGCATATTTTGGCAAAGGTAATTCAAATGTTGCAATTCAAAGATATAAAGAAGCTATTAAGGATTATAGTAAAGCAATAGCTGTTGATCCAAGATTTGTTCAAGCTTATGTGGGACGAGGAAATGCTTATATGAAAATGAAGTTTTATACAAAAGCAATGGAAGATTTTACTTTAGCTATTGAAATTGAACCTGACAATCCTCAATGTTATTTAAATAGAGGAACTGCATATAAAACTGAAGGAAGTATTGAAAAAGCGATAAAAGATTTTAACATATTTTTAAAACTTAGCCCAGCTAACGCAGTAACTATTAAAATTCGAACTTGGTTCGATAAAATTGATAGATCCCCAGAATATTAATACAATTACTAAGTATTAATACCTAAATTTTATATAATACTGTATCTTACTCCATTTACTTAAATTTATTTTTAAGTATGTTGAAAAATATCTTTGCATTTACATATTTTTTCATTATGTTTGAATAAAGTATGGCACAGTTTTTTCTAATCGTATTTTATGATACAAATAGACAATATATTAATTGATGAAGATATTGTAAAAGCAAAGTTTTCTTGTGATTTGAAAAAATGCAAAGG
>JAPLFM010000149.1:1592-16576 GCA_026390675.1 Candidatus Kapaibacterium sp.
TTGTTGTACTTTTCCAGGAGAGTATGGTGCTCCACTTTTAGATAGTGAAATAATACAAATAGAAAAAGCTTTGCCTGAAGCAAAGAAGTACCTTTCATCTAAATCTTTAAAAGTTTTAGAACAAGATGGTTTCTTTGAAGGTTCTGATGGAGATTATTCTACAGTTTGTATTGATAAAAAAGATTGTGTTTTAGTTTTTTATGAAGGCGATGTTGCAAAATGTGCTTTAGAAAAAGCATTTTTTGATGGCAAAACTGAATTTAGAAAACCAATTTCTTGCCATTTGTTTCCGATAAGAGTTGGTAGTTTTGGTGGTAGTTATTTGTATTATGAGAAAATTTCAGAATGTGAGCCTGCAAAAGAAAAAGGTAAAGCAGAAGATATTCCGTTATATGAAAGTTTGAAAGATTCACTTACTAGATCATTTGGCGAAAAATGGTATAGTAAACTAGATAGTTACATTAAAGAAAACATAAAATAAAAAGTATTATTCAATTTAGTTTCTGCGTTGGGGGACAATATGAAACTTGGTTTAGACATACGCGCATCACTGTCGCAAACACTTACGCCTCAGCAAATTCAATATTTGAAGTTGCTTCAAATGCCACTTGTTCAATTAGAACAACAAGTGCGTCAAGAAATTGAAATGAATCCAATGCTGGAAGATTTCAGTGATCCTGATATTATTTCAATGGATGATGTACCTCAAATACAAAATGAGGATACTTTTACTCATACAGATGATGATTTTGATTATGATAATAATTATACTAAATCTGCATCTCCAGAATATGAAGATTACGAACAAGCTAAAAAATTTATTGATGATGAAGCTGAGCCTTTTGAATTTCACAAAATGCTTTGGGATGGTGGTGATGAATATGGGAAAAATCTTAATTCCAATTCTAATGGCGATGATGATGGTGAAACATTTCAAATAAAAGATAATAGTAGCTTGATGGAAGATCTAATGCAACAGCTTAGATTACTACCTATCTCAAGAGATGAGTTCTTTATTGGAGAACAAATTTTAGGAAATGTTGATTCGGATGGATATTTAAGAAGAGAAATTGAAGAAATAATAGATGAAGTTAATGAAATAATAGAAGATATAAACTTTGAGGCTGAAAAAGCAATAAGGTTAAGTAATCTAGGTCAAAACTTAAGTACTACATTAAAAAATGGAGATAATCCTGCAAAAATGTATGCATTATCTGCTGAAAGTGCAAATGCTTTAACAACTGCTACTTTAAACAACCCTGAAATGAATCTAAAAATTGATCCTGAACTTGCAAATTATTTGGCAAAAGTAGATGCAAATCTTAAGACTTTTGAACCAATTAAAAAGGCAAGTTATGAATTGGGTGAAAAGATATTAGGTTATATATTAAATTTAGAACCAGCCGGTATAGGAGCTCGTTCTGTACAAGAAAGTTTGCTATGTCAATGCAAAGCGTTTCAAAAACCAAATGCTGCTCAAAAACTAGCTATTGAAATACTAGAGAATTACTATGATGCATTTGCCAAAAAGCATTATCATGTAATTACTAAACAATTAGAAATAACAGATGATTATTTGAAAGAAGCTCTTGAGATTATTAAAAGACTTAATCCTAGACCAGGTGGTGGAGACTTTCAAGCACAAACTAATACAGTTATACCAGATTTCACAATTGAAAAAGATGAAGATGATATTGAACTTTTGATTTCAGTAAATGATAGTAGAATGCCAACTTTACAATTGAGCAAAGCATACGAGAATATGAAAAAAGAAGCAAAATACAAACTTTATAACAAAGACACTCGAGATTGGATTCGTAATAAATTCGAAGATGCTAAATTTTTAATTCAAGCATTGCGTCAAAGAAAGAACACTATGATGAAAGTAATGACTGCAATTGCAGGTTTGCAAAGAGATTTCTTTTTTGAAGGTTAAGTATATTCAGACAGATTTTGGTACTTTTGAATTAAAGTTCTTTTTTAGTGAATCTCTTCCAACAGATGAAGGAGAAGAAGTATCTACTAGAGTGATTAAACAAATATTAAAAGATATAATAATAGAGGAAAGTAAACTTAAACCACTTAGTGATGACGAATTAAGCAGAGAATTGAAAGAACGAGGATTTAATGTAGCAAGAAGAACAGTTGCAAAATACAGAGAACAACTAAAGCTTCCTGTTGCAAGACTCAGAAGAGAACTAGCTTAAATATTATTTAAAGGAGCCTAAAAGCTCCTTTTTTTTGATTTTAGCTAGATAAGATTTAACACATAGTTTATTTTAAAAAACTATTTTTTTTAAATTTTGAAAATACAAATGTCAAATTTTTCATTTAAATATTTATATACCAAATTGAGTACTAGTATGGAAATACATAGTATTGATTTGATGAGATACTCATTAGCAATAGTTTATATTTGGTTTGGAGCTTTAAAATTAATAGGGTCAAGTCCTGCTGAGTTACTAGTAATAAAAACAGTATTTTGGTTGCCTTCTTATTTTGTAATCGCTTTAGGTATGTGGGAAGTTATAATGGGTTTAGGTTTACTAATTAAACAATTAATTCCATATACCATTATTAGCATTCTAATTCACATGCTATTCACTTTATTCCCTTTGTTTGTAATTCCATTTGGACCATTAGGAAGTTTTATTAATTTCCCATTCCAACTCACCTTAATTGGACAATACATCATTAAAAATGTAGTTTTGACTTCAGGTGCATTAGTTATATGTGGAAAGTATAAAGTAAACTAAAAAACTATATCTCATTTATTTAAATAAAAAAAGCCATCTATTTCTAAATGGCTTTAATTGAAATTATTTTTTCTTTTGAACTTTAGGAGCAATTTTTGAAATTTCAGCCTGCATTTTAGCAAAGTCATTTACAAAAATTTCAACACCTTTATCAATAAGAGGATGCTGTAACGATTGCATTAATACTTTATAAGGTACTGTAGCAATATCAGCACCGGCTTTAGCAGCTTGAATTATATGAATTGGAGTACGAATAGAAGCAGCAATTATCTCTGATTCAAATAAGTTTTTTTCCCAAATCGCACAAACTTCTTGAATTACAAGATTACTATCCATTCCAATATCATCTAATCTGCCCATAAAAACTGAAACATAAGTTGCACCAGCATGTTCTGCAGCGATAGCTTGAGTTGGACTAAAAATCAAAGTTACATTTGTAGGAATATCTTTGTCAAAAAGTTGCTTTACAGCTGCCAAACCAGCAGGAATCATTGGAATTTTAATTGTTGCATCTGGGAACCAACTAAGAATTTCGTCTGCTTCTTTTAACATTCCTTTTGTATCAAGTGAGTTAACTTCAACAGACAGGTGCCCACCAACTATAGAATAAATCTCATTAATCCTTTTTTTAACATCTATACTTGGGTCTTCTTTTGCCAAAAGTGATGGATTAGTAGTTACTCCTGAAATAATTCCTAGCTCAGCTACTTGTTTTATCTCGTTAATATTTGCTGAATCTAAATATAATTGCATATTAATCCTAATTAATAATTGAATTGTAAAATATTATTGGCAAAATTAAATAATTTTACCCTTATGTCTATGTAATATTTAGATAACTTATTAAATATATTTTGCAATGTTTAACTTAATTTAGTGCGCAAAACAAAATGTCTTTATAAATTGTTGAAAACTTTTTACTCATAAAATGGCTATAATTAAACAATTTATTTTATTTATTGAATAATTTTAATTATTTTGAATTAAAATGTTGTGCTAAGTTTATATTTTTCATTGATTTTTGAAAATTACTTAAAAAAACAAACTATATTTTAAACTCTTCTGGGGAATTTTATGGCAGTCGCAAAACTAAAAGGTACGATAACAGCACTTATTACTCCTTTCAAAAAGGATTTATCAGTTGATTTTGACGCATTAAAGAAATTAATAGATTTCCAAATTGAAGGAGAAGTTGAGGGATTAGTTATTTGTGGTTCTACTGGTGAAAGCGCAACCTTATCTTCTAAAGAGAAAATAGCTTGTATTACTACTGCTATTGAACATAATGCTGGTAGAGTAACAATTATAGCTGGAACAGGTAGTAATAATACTCAGGAGTCAGCAGACTTAACTACGTTAGCAAAGCAAATAGGTGCTGATGCTTCGTTGATAGTTGCTCCATACTATAACAAACCTACCCAAGAAGGATTATATTACCACTATAAAACAATTGCTGACACAGTAAAAGATTTGCCAATAATAATGTACAATGTTCCTGGTAGATCTGGAGTAAATATTAATCCTGAAATTCAAATAAAATTAGCAGAAGATTGCAAGAACATAGTTGCAACAAAAGAAGCATCAGGGAATTTAGAACAAATTATGCATATAATTAAATTTGCACCTAAGAATTTTATTGTTCTTTCTGGTGATGATGCACTTACATTGCCAGTAGTTTATATGGGTGGTCAAGGTGTGATTTCTGTGCTTTCAAATTTTGCTCCTAGAATGTTTAGCGATTCTGTACGATTTGCATTAGCTGGTAAAACTAAGCAAGCTAATGATTTACATTACAAATTATTTGATTTGATGAAACTAAACTTTATTGAATCCAACCCAATTCCTGTAAAAGCAGCTTTATCAATTATGGGATATTGCAAAGAACATTATAGACTTCCTCTTACACCAATTAAGCCAGAAAACAAAAAATTATTGAAAGATGCTTTGAAGGAAGCTGGATTAATTTAATTGATTTTTTAATAGTATTTATAAAAAAAGTTGTATTAGAAAAGACCTAATACAACTTTTTTTTATTTAAAATATATTAATAAACTATTTAATCCAAATCATTGCAGTTTGAAATAACAAGTAAAGATTAAGTGAAATAATAATTCCTGTAATCAACCAAGCAAGATATTTTATATACGATTTGTTTACAAAAGCACCCATTTTAAGTTTGTCTGATGTAAATAATACAAGAGGGACAATTGCAAATGAAAGTTGCATTGAAAGAATTACCTGACTAAGAACTAAAAGTGTACCTACACCTTTTTCTCCATAAGTGAAAGTAACAATTACAGCTGGTATAATAGCTATCAATCTTGTAACTAATCTTCTTAACCAAGGTTTCAATCTAATATTTAAAAAACCTTCCATTACAATTTGCCCAGCAATTGTACCAGTAAGAGTTGAATTAATACCTGCTGCTAATAGTGCTATACCAAAAAACATACCTGCATACTTAACTCCAAGAATTGGGTCTAAAAGTTTATATGCTTCATTTATATCTGCAACATTTGTATTGTTTGAGAAATGAAAACTAGCTGCAGCTAAAATCAAAATAGAAGCATTTATAAAAAATGCAATAAATAGAGAAAGAGTAGAATCAATAGTTGCAAACTTAATTGCAGTTTTCTTACCCTCAAATGTGTCTTCAATTTCTCGAGTTTGAACTATACTCGAATGAAGATATAAATTATGAGGCATAACTGTAGCTCCAAGAATACCTATTGCTATATAAAGCATATTTGGATTTGTTAAGATACTTGTTTGAGGAACTAAGCCTTTCATTATTTCAGAAAAATTAGGATTAGATACTGCAATTTCATATCCAAAACTAATCAAAATTATAAGAATTAAACTAGCTACAATTGATTCTAATATTCTGAATCCTTTGTTTTGAAAATATAATATAATAAAAACATCTAAAACCGTAATTAGAACACCTATTTGTAATGGAATCTTAAATAATAAATTAAGTGCAATTGCAGAACCAAGTACTTCAGCAAGATCACAAGCAGCAATAGCTATTTCGCATAGGAACCAAAGCATAAGGGAAACAGGTCTGGAATAATGATCTCTACAGGCTTGTGCCAAATCTCTTCCACTCACAATCCCTAGTTTTAATGCTAAATGTTGAAGAAGCATTGCAAAAAAATTAGAAATCATTATTACTGAGAGTAATGTATAACCAAAAGCAGAACCTCCGGCTATATCTGTTGCCCAATTACCAGGATCCATATATCCAACAGATATCATTAATCCGGGTCCTGCAAAAGCAAAAAGTTTTTTTATAAAACTCGCATTTTTGGCATATTTAACTGATGCATAAGATTCGGAAAGACTATTAACTTCGTTCTTTTTCTTCCAACCTATATCTATATTATTATTTTCCATATAAAAAATTAATTTTTAGCTTAATCTAATTTTACAAATATAAGTGTAAATAATTTCTAAATATAGGATTACTTTTAAAGATTTTGTATTCCATTTTGAATTCAAATATTGTGATTGTAATTTTTTTTATATAATTTTGTTTAAAGTTATTTACTAAAAGCAAATCAAAATGAAAATTGATAAAAGATACGAAAAATTAAAAAATATTGGAGCAGTTGAAAAGGTTTTAAAAACCTTAGCAGCTTTGACTAACAATACTATAATTTTGACTAATGAAAAAGTAGAAATTCAATGGGTAAACGCAGCATTTACAAAAACAACTGGTTTTGAATTAGAAGAAATAATTGGAAAAGTTCCAGGACATTTCCTTCAAGGACCTAAAACTAATAAAGATACAATTGCATTGATGAGCAACTCAATTAAAAATAAAGAGCCATTCAATGTAGAGATACTCAATTATAATAAATCAGGAAAAGAATATTGGCTAAATATAGAGGCTCACCCAATATTTGATGAAGATAACAATTTAACCAATTATTTTGCAATTGAAAAAGATATAACAAAAGCAAAAGAAGACCAACTAAACTTAGAAGAAACTCTTCAAAATTATGAATGGAAGAATTGGGAACTTTCAGCAGCACTTGAACAAATTGAAAAAGAAGTTTATATAAGAAAAAAAGCAGAAGAAAAGCTAATTAAAAGTGAAAAGCTTTTAAATGAAACTCAAAAAATGGCTAAAATTGGAGCATGGGAAATAGACCTTATTGAATCACATTTATTTTGGACAGAAGAAGTTTATTCAATTCATGAGCTTGATTATACTCATATCCCAACTTTAGAAAATGGAATTGACTTTTATTTTGAAGATGATAAAATAATAATTTCTGAAGCTGTAAATGAAGCTATAAATCATAAAAAAAGTTTTGACTTAAACTTAAGAATTTTAACAGGAAAAAATAATATTAAATGGGTAAGAGCTATTGGTTATCCGATCATATTTGAAGAAAAAGTAATTTCAATAAGAGGCACTTTCCAAGATATAACAAAAGAAAAATCTGATCAAGAAGAATTAAATTTAAGCAGAAATCAATTCAAAGCAATTCTAGAAAGTACTAAAAGTTCCATTTTTGCAATTGATAATTCGTATAAATATACTGCATTTAATGAGAATCATAAGATTGGAGTAAAAATGTTATGGGGAGTTGATATTTTTGTTGGTATGGATGTAAGAGAAGCTAATTTATATAATCCTGACAAAATTACAACATTGTTGCATTTGGATAGAGCTTTAAATGGGGAGCAATTTACTGTAATTGAAGAATTTGGAGAACCTAGTAAGTACCAAAAATTCTTTGAAATTCATTTTACACCAATTATCGATAAAGAAAAAAATATTTATGGTGTTTCTATTTTTTCCACTGATATAACTGAGAGAATTGAATTCCAAGATAGAATAAGAAAAAGTGAAGAGCAAAACAAACTTATTACTACCAATAGTCCTTTTGGAATATTTTTAACAAATAAAAACGGTGAATGTACATATACAAATGAAAGATATCAAAAGATTAGTAACTTAACTTATGAAGAAAATTTAGGATATGGTTGGGCTGATTCAATTTACATTTATGACAAAGAAAAAGTTGTGAATAATTGGAACAATGCCATTGATAGTGAAAAATTCAATTTCAATATGGAATATAGGAATTATAAGGAAAATGAAGAAATTGGGTGGGTAGTAGTGAAAGCTGTTGAAATTATTGATAATGGTATAATCACAGGATATTTGGGATTTACTGAAGATATTACAGAAATAAAAATAGCTCAAGGAGAATTGAATAGATTAACTCAATTGCAAGCAGCTATAATTAACAATTCATCACATGCAATCATAACTACTGATACAGAAGGAACAATACAATTATTTAATCCAGCAGCCGAAAAAATGTTGGGATATAATTCTAATGAGTTAGTTTATCAAACTAATCCTGGAATATTTCATGATATGGACCAAGTAGTACAAAGAGCTGCTCAATATTCAGAAGAATTGGGTATTAGTATTGTACCTGGATTTGAAGTTTTTGTAGCTAAAACAAAAATGGGGTTACCAAATGAAGAAGAATGGGTATATTATAGTAAAGATAAAAGAAAATTTCCAGTAATGTTAAGTATTAATGAATTAAGAGATATAGAAAGTAATATAACTGGATTTGTAGGGATAGCTAAAGATATTACAAAAGAAAAAGAAGCTTTAGAAGAATTACAAAGAACTTATGCAAATATTAAATCACTTATAGAAAACACTACAGATAGTATTTGGTCTGTAGACTTAAGTTATAATATTGTTAATATTAATTCAACATTTGCTAATAATTTTGAATTAGCTTATAATACAAAATTAGCTTTTGGTGACAATTTAATTAAATGGTTTAATTTAAAAGAGAAAACAAAGTGGATTGAAAGATATAATAGAGCTTTTGAAGGGCAAAGATTTAGCATTGAAGAGAGTTTAACTTTAATGGATGAAACTTTTTATACAGAAATCACATTTAATCCTGTAGTTAATGAACATAGTGATATAATTGGGTGTTCAGTTTTTCTTAGAGATATTACCGAAAGGAAAGGTTTTCAACTTCAATTAGAACAATCAAAAGAGGATGCAGAGGCAGCAAATAAATCTAAAAGCGCTTTTTTGGCAAATATGAGCCACGAGATTAGAACTCCAATGAATGCTATTTTAGGATTTGCTGAATTGATTCAAAGTACTGAATTAGATGCTTTACAAAATGATTATGCAAAAGGAATTACAAATAGTGGCAAATCACTTTTAATTTTAATTAATGATATATTAGATTTATCAAAAATTGAAGCAGGAAAATTAGAAATACAAAAAGAATCAATTAGTATAATAAGATTATGCAACGAACTTAAGCAAATATTTTCATTGAAAGTCCAAGAAAAAGGATTGCAATTAATTGTTGAAGAACAAAATGATTTACCAAGTGGAATGTTACTTGACGAAACCCGAATCAGGCAAGTACTTTTTAATATCATAGGGAATGCAGTCAAATTTACATCTAATGGTTATATTAAAATGAAAGTAGAATTTGAAGAAAATTCTAGCTTAGAGAATAAAGTAAACTTGAGATTTTTAATTACTGATACTGGTATTGGTATTCCAGAAAATCAACAAAATACTATTTTTGAAGCGTTTAAACAGCAAGATGAGCAATCTACAAGGAAATACGGAGGAACAGGACTTGGCTTAACCATTACTAAAAGGTTAGTTGAAATGATGGATGGGAAAATAGAATTAATAAGTAAACAAGGTGAAGGTTCAACATTTATTATTACACTAAATAATGTAGAATTAACAAATCTAGACAAAACTTTAGATTCCAAATCGAATACAGATGTTAATTTATTCACATTTAAAGATTCAATAATATTAGTTGCTGAAGATATTCAATCCAATCAAATGATATTGTCAGGATATTTAAGAAAACACGAAAATTTAAATATTGTGTTTACAGAAAATGGATTAGAAGTAGTTGAAATGGCAAAACAAATTAATCCTGATTTGATATTAATGGATATTCAAATGCCAGAAATGGATGGATTTGAAGCTACTAAGATTTTGAGAAGCATGCAAAAATTAGAAAATGTACCGATAATAGCATTAACAGCATTTGCTATGACAGATGAAGCATTGAAAATAGACAAAATCTTTGATGGGTATTTAACTAAACCACTTTCTAAAAAATTATTGTTTGAAGAACTTAACAAACACATTGGTTCAAAAGAAGAAATTAATTCAAATAACAAAGAAATTGCTTCAATAGATTTGTCAAAATCCATAAATGAAAAAAATAGAATTTTATTTAAAAATAGATTTTTAGAGAGAATTCTTGAACTATCTAAAACAATTGAAATTGATAATCTAAAGATAATAAATGAGGAGATACTAACTTTTTCAAATGAAACAAATGAACCGCTTTTACAAGATATATCAAGGGATTTAAATGATTCTTTAGAAAGTTTTAATATTACAAAAATAATAAAACTATTAAATGATTTGATGAATTTGTAGAATTGTTTTGGAAATTAGCAAAACAAAAGTTAATTTTATATATGTTGATTAAATTATTTTTAATCAAAATGTGGAAAACTGAAAATAATTTGTAACTTTTTTTGGTTTGAAGTGTCTATATAAAATCAGAGTTTGTAATTTTAATTTTTTTATATTTTTAATATTTATTTTTGAGGTTTTTATGAAGAATAGATTTACTAAATTGCTTACTGCAATTTTTATTCTAGTTGCTTTATTCGGTACTGTTTATACTAATGCAGCCGTTAAAAGAGTAATTGTAGAAGATCATACTGGTACATGGTGTGGTTGGTGTCCTAGAGGTATGACTGATATGGATGATATGAAAAAGTTATATGGAAATAGTGTTTTCCCTGTAGCAGTTCATAATGGTGATCCTATGGCTTTGCCTGTTCAATCTGAATTGGCAACAACATTTGGTTTACAAGGTTATCCATCAGGAATGGTCGATAGAACTGTAGTTACAGTTAATGGTAAAGGTTCAGTATTTTTTGATCCAGGTGAACCTGATTTTAAAGGTGGAAATTGGGGAAATGTTGCAGCCCAAATTTTAAAAAATGATGCACCATTAGAAGTAGATGTTAAATACTCTTACGAAGAAATTTCAAGAGTGCTTAGCGTTACAGTTACTGCTAGTGTTGAAACAGCAATAAATGATCAAACTGCATTTAATGCAATTGTTGTTGAAAATGGTGTAGTTGGAGATTATGCAAATCCTCAATGGCAACAATCAAACTATTATTCAAATAGATCAGGATACGAAAATTCTCCTTGGTACAACAAGAAATCTCACGAAAATTTAGTTTACGATTTTGTATTACGTGGTATGTTGGGTGGAGCTTTAGGAGATGCTAGTGGCATACCTACAACTTTGACTGCTGGCCAAACTTATACTAAATCATTTACTTTTACATTACCTGCAACAGTAAAGCCTGAAAATATTCAAGTTTATGGTGCAGTTCAATATTTTGTTAAAAGTGGTACAAACTTATCTAAATTTAGTTTTATCAATGCTAATTTAGGTGTTAAAGGGGTTTCAACTACAAAAGTTTCAAGTGATGATCCTTCTATTGCAGCTACTTCTCAAAGTTCAAACATGGATAAAACATGGAAATGTGGAAATCTAACAACTGAACCAATGGATTTTACAATATCGTTTACAAAATCTTCTCGTACTCCTTCAGACTGGAAAGTTTCACTTGATAAAACTGTTGTAAGTGTAGCTGGTGGTTCTTCACAAAACTGTAAAGTTACAATTACTCCTGGTGCTACACACGGTGTTGGTGATGCAATTGTAACAATTTCTAATGGAAAAGATTTTAATAGATCTTTTACAGTTACTTCTGTTTCAAAAGAGTTAGAAAGAGTTGAAATTAATGCAGATAAACAAGTTGAGAAATTATATGATGTAGCTTCTGGTTTGACTAAATCAGTTGATTATAAAAGTATTTATTCATTAACTGCAAATGAATTAGTTGTGTTGAAAGATATAACTTCTTTGAAAACAATTATTGTAAGTACTGGACATTCAGGAGTTTTAGACAAACCATCTGCAGATGCAATTGAAGAAGCTGTAAAAGCAGGTAAAAAAGTATTCTTAAATGGAGCTATGTGCGCATCAGGTATAGCTCTTAATACAATTTCTACAACATTGCTTAGTACTTTAAATGTTTCAGCTTCTCAGAATAACATTTTAAATACAATAGTTGCGACTTCATTTTTTACTCTAAACGGTGTAACTGGAGACCCTATTTCTAATGCTATGAAAGTTGGAAGTTTGAAAATGATTTTTGATGCAGCTGGTAATGGTTTTTACCTTCAAAGTATGAATATCATACCTGGCAAAGGTACAGTTCCATTTTTAACTATTGATGGGCAAGCATTACCAAACGTTGGTGTTAGAGGTGATGTTGCTGGAACAAGATTTGTTATTTTGAATATTAACCCTTATGTATTACCAGATCAATATAGATTGCCAATGATGGTTCGTATTATGGATTGGTTAGAAAACAAAGTATCTGCTCCAGATCCTAAAATCTTAGTTTCTGTAGATAATATTGCTTTTGGTGATGTTAAAATGGGTACTACAAAAGAATCAAGCTTTAACATTTTAAATGTTGGTGCTGGTAAATTAGTTGTAGATTCATTATATTTCAGCTTTGGTGATAATTTCAGTATTAAAAATGCTCCTAAATGGCCTTTAACAATTGATGCTGGTCAATCTGTTGCAATTAGTATTAGCTTCAAACCTTCTAAAGTTGGTGAGAACTACAATGATAAAGTTTTATTTGAATCAAATGATCCAAATAGTATTTCTGGTGAAATTAATTTAACTGGAAAAGGAATTGCTAGTGGTACTTCAGTAGATGGTGAAGAAGGTATTGAAGGTATGTTTACTGTTAAAGCTGGACCAAATCCATTTGTTAACAATACTTTAATTTCTTATAACTTAGGTGGCAATACATCGCAAAATGTTAATATGAGTATTATTGACAGTAAAGGTGCTACAATTGCTAATTTAGTTAATGAATTAAAAACTCCTGGTAGCTATAAATTAGATTTCAGTAGTGCTAATCTTGCTAATGGGACTTATTTCTTGATTGGAAGAGCAAATGGTGTTGATTTAAGATTATCTCTTGTAATTAACAAATAATTTTATCTTTAAATCGTTTTTATATTATATCCACATTCAATTCATTGGATGTGGATTTTTTTTTAATTAATTTTGTAATTGAAAAAAAAACTTTAATGGAAAAAGAAGAACAAAATAACATAGAAGAAGAAAAAAAATTAAGCATAATTTCTATTTTTAAAAAAATAGGAATGGTAGGATTTCTTTTGTTTTTAATTAAAGGTTTGCTTTGGTTACTTGTACCTTATTTTATTATTAAGTTTTAAATCAAATAATTAATTTTCAATTATTTACATATTTTAATAGGCTTTAAAATGAAAAGTTTTTATAAATTACTAATTGCTTTGGTTTTAACTACTACAATTAGTTTGTTTTCTGCATCTAAAGAAGTCGTAATTGGTACTAGTGCAGGAGCAAATGTAACTTATTACAGTTTTTCAAAAGGTGTTATACTAAGCGATCCTTTGTCAAAATGGAATATAGCTTTAATGAATGGTATAGATGCTGGCGTAAGAATAAATGATGCAGCAAATCATCAACTATGGCTTGTAGGAACAAAAAGTGCATCTGATTTTGGAAAAGCACTAGATACTACAGGGATGGGAACTTGGCAAGAGCTTCATAATTCTGACACTACTTGGAACATTGGTGCTTTTAATATTGGAAAAGATGGCTTTGACGCTGGAGATGGAGATTATGGTTGGGGAGTTTATGATCCTTCAACATATATTGTTGGTAAAAAGTTGTTTGTTTTAAAAATCAATACTACAACTTATAAACAAGTTTTGATAGATGGAATTGCTGCTGGAGAATTCACAATTAAGTATGCAAATATAGATGGGACAAATCCAAAAACAGTTGTAGTTAATAAAGCTGATTTTGCTGGTAAGAATTTTATTGGTCTTTCAATGATTGATGATAAAGTTTATGATAAAGAACCATTATCAAAAGACTGGGATATTGCTGGTACAAAATATATGCAACTAACTCCTGATGGACAAGGTAATTTTTTGTGGTATTCGGTATTTGGCTTTCTTTCAAATAGCAGACCTACCAAAGTAGCTGGACAAAGTTCTAGAATTGGAACTGGTTTGAAAGTAGCACAAGTTGACAATGTTGATATGACAACAAATGTTATACCTACAAAAGTTGATTATAGCTCATCTATAAATCAAATTGGGTCTGATTGGAAAGTTTATAATGGAACTTATTCATTTCCTAAAAGAGTTTATTTTGCTCAAAGATTTGACAGTTTAAATACTCCAAGTGGATTAGTTTACAAGTTTTCTTTTACAAAATATGCTGGCAATTCAACTACTTTCTCCCAAGAAGATTTAGTTACTTCAGTTAATGATGATGAAAATAGTAATCTTTCAAATGCAGTTGTTTATCCAAATGAAATTTCTCACGGTGAAAATTTAAATTTAGTCATTACTTCAAAAGTTGCTTCATTGACAACTGATGTAAATATATATAATACAGTAGGAAATTTAGTAGCTACTAGAAAAATTAATTTAAATACTGACTTTAGTCATATTATTTTAAATAATTTAAACTTAGTTTCGGGACTTTATTTTGTACAAATTGGTGAAAATAAATTTACAACACCAATTAAATTTATAATTAAGTAAATTATTTTATGTTTTTAATATATCCCCTCCTTTTTCAAGAGGGGATATATTTTAGAAATTAAGGATTGCTTAATTATTGAAATATTCAAACGATTACCAATGAATAAAACTACAATTTCAATTATTTTTTTTCTTTTTTCATTTCAAGTTATCTTTTCACAAAATAGAATTGAAGTAATAAGTTCTGAAGATGCCAAGCCTGTTATTTCTGCAAATGTAAAACTAAAGTGTCTTGAAGGTATTTGTAAAGATTCATTGAAATTACTTAGGACAAGTAGTAAAGGAATTGTTATAAATCCCTTTAAAGAGCGAACGAAAGTAACTATCTCATATATTGGTTACAAAACTCATATTGATACATTAGAAAAAAACACTTCAAAAACAATCACTCTCGAAGTCCAACCAATCTCTCTACACGATATAGTTACTACTGGTCAATATGTTCCTCAATCTGCTCAAGCATC
>JAPLFM010000235.1 GCA_026390675.1 Candidatus Kapaibacterium sp.
ATTTTTGAAACATTCAATTCAAAAGTTTGATAATAAATATCACCTTCATCTTTATATTTACCATACAATTCTCTTTGATTAATTCTATTATCGCTTACAATTAATGAAATAATGTCATTCTTTTTACCATTGTGAAATCCATAGGATTTTGTTTTTACAATTATCAAATTCTCATTTTTAGAATCTTTATCAGTAGAAATAATCACAGGATTGGGATAACTTTTTACTTGAATACTATACTTTTGATCAAAAAATTCATTGTCAATATATCTTTCTAAATAAAAAGTTTTACCAGTATCTGTAATATTTGGAGCAAAAATCAAATCATTATTACCTATCGAATTTGCCCGAATTGAATTACCTTCCTTAATGATAGCCTTAGATTTCTGATTTGCCAAAAGTGGTAAATTTGGAACAATTTTGTACGATTTGAATGGGTACATCACTCTATCATAAATAGGCTGAGATATTGGAGCTGGCTTTACTATAAATTCAGTAGAATATGATTTTTTATCTATTTTTGAAATAATCTCTAATTTCACTTTCATAGAACCAAAAGAAGGTGAAATTCCAGTTATTGAAATTCCATTGTCTTTTGATTCGACTATTTTAGCAGAGCCATTAGCTCCACTTTCTGATTGAAAAGTAACTATTGGATTTCTTAACAAATCAAATCTTGGATTTAAGCCATTTACTAATATAAAATTATTCCAATTTGTATAGGCTACCGTCTTCAATTCAAAATTTTCAGGTCTAAGTTCAATATTATTCTGAATTATCTGAGGGCTTGAAAATCCTTTGATTTGATTTTGATTATTTGCATTTAAAATTTCATTTCGTGAGTTAGATATAGCTATATCAGTACCATTAAAATTAGGAGTTTCATCTTCATAATATATATTTAAGCTAAACTGTGATTTTAAAGTAATTACTTTATTATTATACTTTGAAATTCCTTTTGCTATTACTTTAACAAGATAAGTTTTATTTAGTAATTCACTTGTGTTAGGTCGCCATACAAAGGAGGCTACTTGTTCATTAGAATTTTCATAAATTTTGAAATATTTGGAATTTGAATTGTTTTTACTCAAGCTTACTTTTAATCTTTGTGATAAGTCTTCTACAATAAACTCAAATTGAATTTCAGACAAATCTCCTCTCCAAAATATTTGATTTACAGAATCCATTGAAATAATTTCAGAACCAAGTTTTGTTTTCTTTAATTTACAAGTAAGAGCAGTCTTTTCAGATTGTAATTGAAATGGAATTTCAAAAGTTTGAAAATTAGGATTTTCATTATTTGATTTTCTTTGTGTATCTTTATTAGGCAAAAGGAGAATAAGAGCTGCAAGGTACAGCAAAAAATAGATTTCAACTACTCTCTTTTTTCTCTTATAGCTATTCATTATTTGTTAGCTTATTTACAAAAACTTTATCTAATTCTTTTCTTAACTCTAATTTTATTTCTTCTGTTTTGATTTTCAAAGCTGCATCATTTAAATCATTAATACTATCTTTAAATCCTAAAAGTGAAGTGTTTGTTTCTTTCATAATTGAGAGCATTTCTGGATTGGGTGATGATGCATCAGCTTGGTATTTAGAGATTTGGTCAATTCTATTAATCAATTCAAATTGTCTATCATTCAAGGCTTTCAGCGAGCTTGAGATACTTTCTAATTGGACTACAACCATTGCGAAATCTCTTCCAATCTCACCAATTTCATTCAATAATTCTTTTTCAGCACTTTCTTCATATACATTATCGTTATTTATATCTTCATTTGGTGAAAAAAGCATTAGGATGAACATAAATACAAGCATTAATGATTCAAACACTATCCCAGAGATTACAAGATCATCTGATATAATTGTACTATATTTTCTAACACCAACTAGCAATAGAATTAATGCTGCACCTAGATAAACAAATGAATTTATGGTTGAATAATAAAACCTATTTACAATTTCTTCCATCCAAAGTGATGTTCCTGCCCAAAAGCCTAAAGGATGTAAAAGTGTAAAGCCAGACTTTGTATATTTACTTAACTCTCTTTCATAAGTACACAATCTGTAACACATAATCAAAGTTCGAAATCCTGATATTTGTCTTTCGAACCTTAATTCATAATAAATTTTTTGTAACAACTTTCTACCAGCAATAGTAGAAAGTGTATCTATTTTTTCCATTTTTAAGCCTTTGATCTTAGTAAATTAATTAAACCACCTACAAAGAAAATAATATTTGCTCCCCACCCAGATAGTTCTGGACTTAAATGAATTGAAGTTCCTATTGTTTGACTTACTTTTGTAAATATTAAATAAGAAAATGCAATTACCAAGGCAGCTGCTATTTGTACTGCTACTCCACCTTTTTTTCTAATTGATGCAAATGGTACAACAAAAAGCACAACAATAAAATTAGCAAATGGATATGCAAAATCGCCATAATAGCTTGTCATTTCTTTAGTTACTTCCCTACCACCTTGTTTCAAAGTTTGTAAGTAATTATATACTTCACTATAATTCATTTCAGCAATAGTTTTTTTCATTTGTTTTATTTGATCATGCTTTAAATTCAATTCAACTTCAAGAGTATCAAATTTTTCAATCATTACTTTTTGACGATTTTTATAGTCATAATTTCTTACAAATCCATCAATCAACTTCCATTTCATACTTAATGAATCCCAAGTAAGAGTTTCAGCACTAATTCGTTTATTCATTCTTGGATTAATATTATCTGTAAAATATTCTATACCAATTTTGTTGCCAAGTTTTGTATCGGCATTATAGTATTGCATATTTAGATTTGAATTTGGACTATCTCTCATATAAAGATTATAAATTGGTCCACCTGATTCACTTACTTTCTTAAGATATTTTTGTTCAATAAAAAGTTTTTTCTCGATTGCTTTAGGTACAATCCAACCATTGAAATATAGTTGCCCAAAACTCAATAAATTGCTTAAAATTAATAAAGGTAGCATCAATCTATAAAGACTTAGTCCACCAGTTCTCATTGCAGTAATCTCATTCAAATTTGCTAACCTGCCTACTGAGAAAAGTGTAGCTAGAAGCATTGCAACAGGAGTTAGTAACTTTAAAATTTCTGGGAAGTAATATAAATAATATTGAATAATAATAGTTACACTTACACCTGCATCTAAAAATTTATCTAGATTTTCAAGCATGCTTACAACCAAAAATATTATATATAAAGCTAAAATTGAAAAAACAAGAGTATTTACAAATTGTTTTATGATATATCTATCAATTAAGTTCATTTAAACCTATTAGTTATAAAATTCTTAGTGTCAGCAAATGCTCTAAATAATCTAGAAATTGGAAAACCATAATTTCTTTTGAAATAATAAAATGAAAGTCCACCAAAAATAGCATAATAAACTATTATACCCAAAGGTATTAGTTCACTTTTTTGCATTATTCCAGTGATAAAGAAAGTAATCAATGATGCAATTGAAGAAACTGCAACTATATAAAATGTTAATTTTGGTTTGCCAGATGCAGTAATAAGTATAGAAACTAATCCAAATGGCATAAACAAAACTGCTACAAGCATTAAATTAAATTGTCCAACTGCTGGAGCGTATTTAATTGGTAAGTATTTGAATATTAATTCGGTTAAACCCATTTCCATAACTAAAAATGAACCTAAAAATAGGACAAAGATAAATGACACTGCTTTTGTAAATAGTGAAATTATTCCTTCATTATTGTTTTTTGCCAAGTTACGAATTGTAGTTGGATACAATAAACCATAAGATGCTTCAACAGCTTGTTCAGAAATACGAAATAAAGTTTTAGCAGAAGAATATGTTCCAATTACAATTTTTGCAATCTGGGGATTAAGTGTAATTCCTAAAATAAATAAATCCAAAAACTTAGGTATTGAATGAAAAAAAGAAGTTAAGGTCATTGGAGTTGCAAATTTGATATATTCACGCCAAGACATTGTTCCTTCTTTTGAGAATTTCAAAGAATTTGAAGTTATTAATAAAGAAAATATCGAACTTAGAATAGATGAATAAATGTAAAAATGAATCATCTTATCTGCGTTAAAATTATTATACTTATAAATATGATAAAAGAAAAATAATGATTGTGCAAAAAAGAAAATAAAATTTACAAAAAAGAAATCTTTGAATCTCAAATCTCTTACCAATAGTTTTAATGTAAAAGCTCTTGGCAAAGATGCTAATGTCATAATTGGCAAGTAATATATGAAATTGTCTAAGTAATTGTTCCCATTATACTTGCTTATTGAAATCTGAATAATAACAATTATTATAGGCAAAAATATCATTATTAACAAATGAAGTATCAAAGAAATTAAGTTAATTTTTTTGATATCAGCTTTGTTACCAGCAAATTGTATAAGTCCTTGCAATGCAAATGAGTCGCTTAAGGTTAAAATGTAATTTACTAGAACTAAAATAGAAGCAAAATATCCAAATTCTATTGGGTCTAAATGTCTCATTTGTATTAGAGTTATTACACCATATATTACAACAATAAACTTATCCAAAAATGACCAAGTTATCTTTCCTATATTATCTTGAATTTTCATTTTATTTCAAACATCCAGTTAAGTTCATTATTTTCAAAGAGAACTGATACTTTAGTTGCTTTAATTTTTTCACCATAATTTGGACTATAAAAATATGAATCTACTTCAAACTCTCCATTATCAATACTAAGTAAATAATGAGTATTCACAGATTTAAGTTTTAAAGTTCTATCATCAACTTGTTTTTCTAAAAATACTAGAGGAGCGAAATGAAAGTTAACTTTTTTAATTCCAGTTACTTCACATAAGTCTTTACATATTATTGCATTGGCATTAAATAAAAATGCTCTTTTATGTGATTTCTTGTAAGCATTGTGTTCAGCAATAAAAGTAAAGTCATTAGCACTTATAATATTTACTTTAGCTTTTTCTTCCTTTATCCAAAACAAGTCGTCTTTTTCGAAATTTACAAAAGTATTTTGCTCTAAGCCATTTATTATTAATGTGTTATGATAATCCGTTGAACGATATTTATTTCTTAGTTCTCTTGAACCTGTATAACAATAAGTACCAGGATCTACAACTACTTGCTCATTCCTAACATTTAAACAAAATGATAATTTGTCATTATGAGAATGCCCACCCTTTCCATTTTGACCAATTGGTGCAAAACTTATCGCTAATTCATACCTTTCATTTTTAACAGTATATATTCCAAAATCTTTTTTAATTTCATGCTTAGTTTTTTGCATATTTTCTGAAAGGACTTCTAAAACATTTTTAAAGTTATTGTTTAACACATTGATACTATTGCGGTTAGACATATAATTTGAAAGTAATATTACTCCAGAATCATTATCTCCAATATTCCAATGTTCTCCTAAAGAGTTAACAGTTTTTAAATTAAAATCAATAATTTGTTCTAACTTCGTTTTTGTATTATTATCAATTTCCAAAATTAATTTATGCTTACCAATTAAGTAAATAGTCATTAGTACTAATTCATAAACTAACTTAGAGTATGCAGTTGAAGCCTCAAAATTTCCCCCATCATTGTAAAACTGATAATCTAATTCTATCTTTATCTTTTCCCAACTAGATACAACCAATTCATTATTACTAGTGTAAACTCCTGCAATAAACAATGCAACTATATTAGTTAAATAATGGTTACCTCGCATTCCGGATGAAAATTCAATATTATTTTCTATATGTTCAATATGAATTTCTATTATTTTAAAAACCATCCATTGCTGTAACCCATTGCACTCCAAATCTCGGTGGATTTGATAAATGAAAATCAATAATTTGTTTTTTGTATTCTTCAACAATATCTTGTTTAACTATTTTATTATCAATAATTTGATGAGCTAAAGGGAATAACACTAAATGTTGTAATCTGCCAAGTTCCCAAGGAATTTTTATATCAACTCCTAAAACATCACCATATTTTATATCTTTATACCAATCTAATTCATTCCAACGGTAACCAGATCTAAAATCAACCTGCCAATCTATAAGATGATAACTATCTGGAAGTAAACTAATTAGGCTTTTAATGTATTCTTGATTTTCAATTGCAAAGTTTTTTTTAAGCCAAGAGTCTTTGCTTTCAGAATACCAATAATTTTCTCTCAACTCAGAATAGTTAAACCCTTCAAATCCATCATATTTGTTTAAGTGTTTAATGTTTATATAACCACTTCCTAAAAGATTGAAATTATGTTCAATTGAATTTAATACAACTTTTAAAATAAAATCTTTGTTTTGTTCAAGTATTTCATTTGATGGTAAATTAAAAGTGTTTGATTTCAAACCAATAACCTTGCTTTTAACATCATAAGTATTAGAATTATAATCTTTTGCACGCTTCTTCTCATTCTTGCCATTTGAAAGTATTTTACTTGAAATCTTTTCAATTGCAACTTTTGGTGGAAGCTTTAATAATTTATATATATTTTTTTGTGATAACAAACTTTGTTGACTTTTGCCTTTTAAAATTAAACAAATATAAGAATTGTATTGTAGGAAATGATTTAAAATTATTTTTAAATTTCAAAGTCTATATAATTTTATTTACACAAATTTAATAAATATGGCTGAACAAATTTCAACAAGCACTAATCCTTTTGATTACGAAATACTTATTCGTAAAAGAGGAGAAGGTCAATATGCTTCTTATTGCCCTCAAATTAATCAAATGTTAACAGGTACTGAACATGTTGAAGTACAAAAATTAATGGAAACTAAAGTCAATTCTTATATTGATTCTATAAAATCACAAGAAGTAACTAACTAATTTTCATTGTAAAATGGAACAAATATTTAGTTTTCAATCGAAATGGTACATTAGGGTGATAGAATTTATCACCCTAAATTTTTTAATTATCTTCTCTTTATCTTTTATTTTTCCTACTTTAAACTCAAATCAATTATTATTTTCTTTTATAATTTTTGTTACATTAAATTTTGTTTCATATTTAATAAACTTTTTCAGAGCTGAATCTAAGTATAATTCATTTGGATTAAATTTTGACAAATTTGCTATTAAACACTTTTTTCAAGGAAAACTCCTAGTAGTTTTTTGTATGATATTGATTCTGGTATTAGGAAGTTTACTGAATGCTAAAATTTATTATAATGGTTTAACCAACACTATTACTTATTCATTCTTACTTTTTACTTTTCAAGTCTTTTTTCAAGCAGCGAGCGAAGAATTAATGTTTAGAGGTATTGTTTTTCAAGCATTTAGTCAAAAGTTTGGTGATATTACTTCTGCTATTTTTCTAAGCTTAGTTTTTGCTGCGTTACATTTAATGAATCCAAACATTAATACAATTTCTTTCATTAATGTTTTTTTAGCTGGAATATTCTTTTCAGCTTGTTATATCAAAACCAAATCACTTTGGCTAGGGATCTCATTTCACTTTTTTTGGAATTGGAGTGAGTTTATATTGCTTGGCTCTCCAATTAGTGGCTTAAATTTCAGCATAAAACCCTTAATCGAACTCAAACTTTTAAACATTTCTCCAAATTTATATTGGATCCTTGGAGGTAAATTTGGTATTGAAGAAGGTATAATAACTACAATCCTCTTAATTTCATTGACTTTCTTTGTTTTGAAATATGCTAAATATTCACCATACATAAGCTCAACATTGCTTAAAATGGAATATGCTGAAAGTAAATATATAACAAAATGAGTTATAATTCGTGTATTATCCAAAACACAATCAATCTAAAAAATGAATAAGAAAATCTTTTGTTTTTTCATAATTTTTACAAGTTTCTTTGTAATTCCAACAGCGAATGCACAATGGGTTATAATGAGTAAAGATGCTGATAGCCTTGTAAAAATTGGTAGCGATTACGTATATAATATTGAATTTGAAAAAGCAAGAGAATGCTTCAAACAAGTTCAAACCAAATACCCTAATCATCCTGCTGGATACTTTTTAGATGCAATGATTGAATGGTGGGAAATAAATATGTTTATTTACTCAAAAAAAACTGAAGATGAGTTTTTGAAAAAAATAAACTATGTAATTGCTTTATGTGATGTCGAATTAAAAAAAGATCCTTATAACATATCAGCACTTTTTTTCAAAGGTGGTGCATTAGGATATAGAGGGCGTTTTTATGCCAATAAAAAAGAATGGTTCTCTGCTGGCTCTGATGGTAAAGATGCATTTGAAATTATGGCTAAATGCTATGAAACTGCACCAGGAAACCACGATATAGTTTTAGGAACTGGTATTTATAATTATTTCGCTGAAGCAATTCCTGAAAAAATGCCGGCTTTAAAAGCAATTGTGCTGTTTTTCCCAAAAGGAAACAAAAAATTAGGAATTATGCAATTAAAAGCTGCGGCTTTATATGCGAGATATACAAGAATTGAAGCAAAAGTAGTTTTATGGCAAGCTTATTACTCATTCGAAGAAAATGCAAATGAATCTGTATATTACTCAAGAGATTTATATAATTCATATCCAAACAATCCTTATTTTCATAGATGTTATGCTCGTTCTTTAGTTAAAAATGGTGAATGGGATAGCATTGAGTTTGTTTGGAGAAATGTGGTCAATCGTGCTTTATCTCGTCAAAAAGGCTATGACAATGCTATGGCTAGAGAGGGTTGCTATTATGTTGGTTTGGCTCTTGAAAGGAAAAAAGATTTTGAAAAGGCAATTAAGTATTTAGCAAAAGCTGAAGAAGTTTCTAAATATATTCAAGATGATGAATCTGGTTTTAGAATAAGCTCACAATACAAACTTGGTTTGATTTATGATAAAATGAATAAAAGAGACTTGGCAATTAAAGCTTATAAATATGTATTAAGCATGAATGATTATCAAGGCATACATGAAAAAGCTAAACAATATATGAAGGTAGCATACCGTGAATAAAATAACCACATTACTTGTTTTCTTAATTACAATAAGCCTCCAAGCTCAAATTAAATTAGGGCTAGATGTACTTCAAGAATCAAATTTCAAAATGATAGAAGGTAAAAGAGTTGCTTTACTTTCCAATTTTGCTAGTAGAAACAAAACTGGTAAATTAACTTTTGATGTATTTAAAGAGCAGAATAAATTTCAGTTCAAGTGTAATTTTGCTCCCGAACATGGATTTTACACAACTCAATCTGCTGGAAAGCATATTGATAATGATACTCTTGATGGTATTCCTTTAATTTCACTTTATGGAAAGTTTCGCAAACCTACTAACGAAATGCTTGATAGTATTGATATAATTGTAGTTGATATTCAAGATGTTGGAATAAGATCATATACTTATATTAGCACAGTTTATAATTTGATGACTTCTGCAGCCGAACTTAATAAAGAACTTATCATTTTAGACCGTCCTAATCCTCTTGGTGGAGTTTCTATTGATGGGAACACAGTGCAAGATGATTATCGTTCTTTTGTCTCTGTAATCCCTATTCCATATATTCACGCTTGTACTATTGGCGAATTAGCCGAGATTATAAATGGTGAAAAATTTATGGGACAAGATAATAAAGGAAAAGATTTGAAATGTAATCTGAAAGTTGTTAAAATGCAAAATTGGAAACGTAGTTTTATTTGGGAAGATACTGGTTTGCAATGGTACCCTACTTCTCCAAATATTCCTAACGTTTCAGCAGTAAGAGGAATGGCTGTACTTGGTTTATTGGGTGAATTAGGAATTGTAAATATTGGAATTGGTACAACTTCCCCATTTCAATATATTGGCTCACCAGATTTCAAAATTGTAGATTTTGAAAATGAAATGAATAAATTCAACATTAATCCAATTCAATTAAATAAAACTTCATTTACTCCATTTTTTGGTTTATTTGCAAATAAATCTAACTTCGGATATTACTTAAATATAATACCTACAAACTATTTCTTCCCATACATTAGCTTTTTAAATATTGCAAGTTCATTAAAAAAGTCCAATCCTGAGCTTTTTGATGAAACTAAACTTGTTGGTGCTAAACAAAATATGTTCAAAAAAGTAACTGGCACTAAAGTAATTTTTGATTATCTATTTGGTAATTTAAAGGAATTACCAAGTTTCGCAAAAGATGTTGAACACTTTACCAAATTACGCTCTAAATATTTGCTGTATAAGTAGCTTAAGAATGATATAAATTCAAAATATTTCGCAGAAAATGAAATTAGCTAAGAAATAACTAGTTCTTATAAATAATTTAGAATAATAAATTATTTTTATCGTCAAAATATAAAATGAATAATAGGAACTAAAAATGCAATTTAATGTAGTATTAGAAAAAGCTGAAGAAGGTGGATTTAATGTAATTGTTCCCGCACTTGATGGATGCTTTACTCAAGGAGATACAGTTGAGGAAGCTTTAGTTAATGCGAGAGAAGCAATATCTTGTTATCTTGAAGGCTTACAAAAGCTAAATCAAATTTATCTAAAACCTGAATATCAAGTTTATGAGTTAGATTTTGCATTATGAGTAAAACTTTTTCAGGTAAAGATTTAATTAAAGCTCTACGCAGACTGGGATTTATAGTTGATCACCAAAATGGAAGTCATATATTCCTTCATAATATTGAAAAAAATCAGTCAGTTATTATTCCAAATCATAAAGAACTTAAAAAAGGTACTTTACATAACATTTTAAAAAAAGTAGATTTGTCAATAGATCAATTAAAAAAGTTGATTTAATTTTAAATTAAATTACTAATCGTTCGTTGCTTTCTCATCCACAAAAAATGGTGCTACACCTCTTGTGCTTGTTGCATCGTTAAAAGGTATTTTATAGTCTCCTATAGTGGCACGTACATTTCCTAAGTGGTCTTTTAGATTGTCCCAAACTGCCTTCGGCACTTCGGGAGCCCTTTCATATTGTTTTTTGTCAAGTATCAAATCTAATTACAGACTTTATAATAATATTTTTAGTTTTTCGTGTATTTGTAAAAATAAGAAATACAAAGAAATAAAATGCAAGAAAAAACACTAACTTATGAGCAATTAATTAATCTTTTTCAAGAAGATAGAAAACAATTTCAAGAAATTAAAGAAGCTCAAGCTAAAACAGATGCTCAATTAGCTGAAACTAATAGATACATAAAAGAATTAGGTATTCAAATAGGTGGAGTTCATTCAAGTTTTGGAAAATTTACTGAAGAACTATTTATGAGCTCACTTGAGTTAATGATGAAATCAAACTTTGGAATTCAATCGTTTGATTCAAATCCATCTCGTAAATTAGATTCTGATAGTATAGAAATAGATGCAATGGGAATCATAAATGGGAGTGTAAACAAAGTTTATATTGCTGAAATAAAATCAAACTATAGCAAAAAAGCATTAAAGCAGTTAAATAAAATACTTGATAAATTTAATTCTTTTTACCCAGAATTAAGTGACAAAAAGAAATTTGGAATAATAGCTGTTCCATTTTTGAAAGATGAACAAATTAAAGAAATTTCAAATGCAGGTTTTTATCCAGCAGTTTTTAAAAATGATATGCTCGTACTTCAAACTTCAAAAAATTTCAAAGCAAAAGCCTTTTAACTACTAATTGATTTCAAAGAACTTAGCAATTTCTAAAATTCTAAAACTTGCTTAGTAGTATTATCTATTTCTAAAGATTTTTCTTGGGAGTTGTAGCCGTAGCGAGAATTATTACTACTGAAAGACCTATCAGATATTGCCATACCACCAGCATAATAATCCATTGTACTTTTCTCATCCACAAAGAAAGGTGCTACTCCTCGTGTAGAAGTTGCATCATTTGCAGGCATTTTGTAGTCGCCAATTGTAGCTCTTACATTTCCTAAATGGTCTTTTAATTCGTATTGTTTTTTGTCCATTGTGCGGAAGAAGTTTTTTGCAAGTATATCATTACTGATATTCTCTAAATAATACAAAGTGTTTTCAGGCTTGCGAGTTACAAACCTGCCTTGCTGTTCATTTCCATATATGTGCCATTCTGAGAGTTTGGGCATTTTAGAAATGTCAGAGCTATTTGTATTGTATTAAATTAAATTTACTAGACTTGGATTGAGTAAAATACTTTATTAATTCATTAGTTTCTTTTTTCTTATCTAATAATTTTATTAGTCCTTCAAACGTTTCTCCAGCTTCTTTCCAAAGCATTTCTTGTTGATTCCTCTTGAATTCAACA
>JAPLFM010000179.1 GCA_026390675.1 Candidatus Kapaibacterium sp.
ATCAGATAGAACTAAGCAAGTTTCAAACCTATGGATTGACATTGAAGGGAACAAGAAAGGAAGTATAGAACTGAAACTATTATTTGACAACAGAAAATTGTTTGAAAACCCCAAACCCTCAGATTTTTTGAAAAGATTAATAATCATAAGTTGTAGCTCTGACGATATTATCCTTGACTTCTTCGCAGGTTCAGGCACAACAGGGCATGCAGTAATGAAACTCAATGCAGAAGATGGAGGCAAGCGTAAATTTATATTGTGCCAAATAGATGAACCAATTAAAAAAGACAAGCCTGCCTATAAGTTTTGTATAGATAACAACCTACCGCCAGTTATTTCAAGCATTACTATAGAACGTTTAAAACGAGCAGGTGAAAAAATTAAAGCTGAAATAGAAGAAGAAAACAAAAAAGCAGGAATGTTTGAAAATGATAAAAAACAAGTTCCTGATATTGGTTTTAAAGTATTTGATAGTGTAGATGCACCAAAATTGAAAGTAAATGAGACCACCCTTCAGATATCAATGCCAGAAAGTAATATTGATCCATTAAGTAGAATTTACAATATGATTTTCACAGTAGGTTTAAACGAGCCAACACAAGTTCCCGAAGAAGTTGCGAAAGATTGTATTTACAAAATAGGTGAAAATTACTATATCACAAATTCTGAAAAAATAAGTAAAGAGAAATTCTCAGAAGTATTAAATAAGGGCAAAGTATTTATTGATGGTTGGACAGCAAGCCTAAACGGAACATTACAGAATTATAAAGAAGATGTTAAAATTGTTTTTTAATACATTAAGCCAATACAAATTTACTGCAATAATTATGTATAATGACAAAAAGCAACTCAAAAATAAAGATGTTGTTTTTCGATATTTAACGCAATATCTATACAATATATCCGTCGTTTTCTCTACTGTTATTTTATGTTCTATGAAGTTTTGCATTTGAAAAAATAGATTTCAAATTGAAAAAACACGAAATTTACTGCAAAATACTGCAATGATTTTAACGTGACATTTTGGAATATTAAATTAATTTAAATTAATTGTTGCTGTTATTTGACAAAAAACACACTTTGGATTGGAAAATTTTTCCAAATTGCGACTTTGGTATTGGTTATTTCCTCCCCATGGGGAGGATAAAGGTGGGGTTCTAAATTGGTTGTTTTTTGAAATTAAAAATATACCCTGAAACAAGTTCAGGGTGACAAAAAATAACATAAAAAAAGCTAACTTACTGCAAAAACTGATTTTGAAAAGATTAACTACCTATAGCCATTGCCATTGGAGAAAGCAAAGTATCTAATTGTTCTCTTGTAAGGTAACCTTTTGAAATAATCAAGTCATAAACATTTGCATTTTGTTCAAGGGCTTCTTTGGCAAGTTCAGTACACTTTTCATATCCCAAAACAGGATTGAGAGCAGTAATAACTCCAATGCTATTTTCAACCATTTTTTTACATACATCTTCATTGGCAGTAATTCCATCAATGCAACGTAGCCTTAAAGTGCTCATTCCATTTGATAATAATTCTAAGCTTTCGAAGATTGATTGTGCTATAACTGGTTCCATTACATTAAGTTGTAATTGCCCAGCTTCTGCACCAAATGAAACGGTCAAATCATTGCCAATTACTTTGAAAGCAATTTGATTTACTACTTCAGGTATTACAGGATTTACTTTGCCAGGCATAATTGAAGATCCTGGTTGCATTTTAGGTAAGTTGATTTCGTTGAAACCAGCACGAGGACCAGAGCTAAGCAATCGCAAATCATTGCAGATTTTAGAAAGTTTAATCGCTAATCTTTTAAGTGCTGAAGAATACATCACATAAGATCCAGTGTCTTGAGTTGCTTCTAAAAGATTTGTAGCAAGAACTATTGGCATTCCAGTAATTTCAGATAAATATTTTACACAAGGTTCTTTGTATTTTGGGTTTGCATTAAGACCAGTACCTATTGCAGTTCCACCCATATTTACTTCATAAAAAAGATATGAATTGTCGTTTAGTCTCATTATTTCTTCTTCAAGTGTAATTGCATAAACTTCGAACTCTTGTCCAAGAGTCATTGGAACAGCATCTTGAAGCTGGGTTCTACCCATTTTAATTACATTAGCAAATTCATTTGCTTTTTTTCTAAATGAGTCAATCAAAAGCTTTAACTCTTTTGTAATTGAATGGTTTGAATAGAGCAAAGCAATTTTCAAAGCAGTTGGGTAAGCATCATTGGTAGATTGTGCAAGATTAACATGATTATTCGGATGGCAATGAATATAATCGCCTTTTTCGTGACCAAGAATTTCCAAAGCACGATTGGCTATTACTTCGTTTGCATTCATATTAGTAGAAGTACCTGCTCCGCCTTGGAACAAATCAACTACAAAATGAATATGGTATTTACCATTTGCTATTTCTGAACAAGCTTGAACAATAGCATCAGCAATAGTTGAATCTAATTCGCCAATTTCTTTATTAGCCAAGGCTGCTCCCATTTTTACTTGAGCTAAAGCTTTTATAAAATTAGGGTAATGGCTTATACTTACACCACTGATATTGAAGTTTTCTAATGCTCTAAGGGTTTGAATACCATAATAATATTCGTAAGGTACTTCTCTTTCACCTAGTAAGTCGTGTTCAAGTCTTGTTTTGCCTGATGCATATTGTGCTCCCGGTCCAGATACTTGATTAGTAGTTCTTCTAATTCTTCGAGAGATTAATTTTGCAGTTTGAGTTACTAATTTTGTGCTTATAGCAACATTATTAGCAAATAAAGACTCTATATTATTTCTGTGTAATCCAAAAAGAATTGTATCATCTTGAGCTCTTGCATTTGTTGAATGAGGGTAGTTATCCAATATTGTGCTTTCACCAAAAGAGTTACCTTTTACAAAGAAATTAATCATAGTTTCTTTACCAAACAAGTTGATTTTATATAAGTCAACATTTCCTTTGTAAACTATGTAAAGATAATTTCTCTCAGAATTTTCAACAAAGATTTCTTCTTTTTCTTTAAATTCTTGAATTTCAAATAAGGGAGCTAGTATTTCCAATTCTTTATTAGTCATAGTTCTAAACAGCTCTGCTTCTTTTATAAATGAGATTATATTTTTGATATCCATAACAATTCTTCTTATATATTTATTTTAAAGGAATTTAAATTCTTTTCTACTTTTCAAATCTTCAACTGTTTTTTTAACATCTTGCACCTGGCTTTTATCACATACAAGGACAGCATCGTCAGTTATAACAACCACCACATTATCTAAACCAATTACTGAAAGTATTTTATCTTTCAAATTACTTTCATTCAAAATAATAGAATTTTTGGTGTTAATGATACTAACATTGCCACTCACAATATTTTTTGATTGGTCTGTAGTTCTAACTCTATCTAGACTATCCCAAGAGCCAATGTCGTCCCATTCAAAAGTAGCAGGGAGAACTTTAATATTAGTAGCTTTTTCCATTAAGCCATAATCAATAGAAATATTTGGCATAGATTCGAATAAACTTTTAACAGGCAAGAAACATCCGTGATGTGCATTTCCAAAATCTGTTGAATATAAGTTAGTCATTGTTTCTATCTTAGAACCAACTTCTGAAAGATGGTGCATAATGCCAGCTATAAAAGTATCTAGTCTAAAGAAAAACATACCACTATTCCAATAAAAATTACCAGAATTAACATATACTTCAGCAGTCTCAGTATTTGGCTTTTCTTTGAAAGATATAACTTGTTTTATTTCACTTTGGTCATTTGAGTTTGTCTCAATATATCCGTAACCTGTTTCAATTCTATATGGTTTTATACCAAAAGTAACTATATCTTGATTGTTCTCAACATATTCAAAAGCTTTTATAACATCATTTTGAAAATATCCAATTGGAGTCATTGTATGATCGGCAGTAAGGACAGCAACTGAAATTTGATTTTCTTTGTAATCTTTATACTTTGATTTTATTATTGCAGAACCAAGAGCAAGGCATGGGGCAGTATTTCTTTTTGCAGGTTCGGCAATTACATTTTCTTTTGGGATATTAGGAAGAACATTTCTAATTGGTTCTTGAAGCAGTTCGCTAGTAATAATTAATATATCATCTAGGCTAACAATACCTGATACTCTATCAATTGCTTCTTCAATCATCATTTTATCAGGCGAAGAAAGATTCAAAAGTTGCTTGGGTTTACTCATTCTAGAAAGAGGCCAAAATCTTTCACCAGCTCCACCAGCCATAATAATAGCAGTTCTTTTCATCATAATTTGTTAATTTTTAAATCTTAAATACTTGTTCCAAACTAAAAACAATTCCCAAGTAGCTGAAACATCTCTCAGACAGTATTCAGCTATTATTAAATGCTCCCCTTTAGCAAAAAGATCACCAACCATCGAACCATCAACACCTTCACTTTTTGGAGATTTTATCCCAAAACTATGTGCAAAAAAGTCAAAATTTAATCTGCGAGTTGGACCAGTGCTACCACCTGAGTAATAAGTAAGTTCATCTAATAAATCAATGTGCCTTCCATAGTTAAACTTTGTACCTTGCATTAGGTCTCTACTTGGTCTAATCTCATTTACGGCAGAGCGTAACATTAAGAATGGAGAGTCAAAACCACGACCATTAAATGAGACTAAATGAGATGTATTATATTTGTGAAGGATTTTCCAAAAGTCATTTAAGAGTTTCTTCTCTGAGCTTATATAACATTTAGAACCATCTTCCAGATCTTTTTCAATATGCTCTTCATCTTGAAATGAATTATCGCAAGAGAAAGCAGCTTTTTTAATCATACTAGATTCACCACTTTCATTGATTTCCATAAGCTGTAAACCAATACAAACTACTTGTGCAGTATATGGGTTTAATCCCATTTCAAATTTTTTCTTATCTTTTTCCTCTTCTGTGCTTGCACCACGCAACCAATACTCTTGTTGAGAATGTGATAGATTATCAAAGTTGATTGGTGAGGTTTCTATATCAAATACTAAATATTGCAAATTATTATTGTAAAAGTTGAAAATCAAATTTAATGAAATTTATTAAATAATCAATGAAGAATTTATAAAAGTTTGTACTATGCCCTTTATATGTAAGTATTGAAAGTTAAATTCAAAATTTTAGAAACTAATATCATATTACAACTTTAATATTATGAGTAGTATTTGAATTAATTTGATTTATCTGCGAAGCTAAACCAAATTTAACAGATTTGATTATATAATGATTTTTTGATAAAGTGTTCAAGAGCTCATTTTTATATTTAGAAAGAACTTCTATATCTTTTTGATCTTGGCTAAAGAATGTTAAATCTATTAGTTTTTGATTGGCAGTAACATCAGATGTAGTTTCTCCTAAACTGTTAGTATTTGTTTTGAAAACAAAGTTAATAGGAGTAAGTTTACTATCAGTTTCACTTTCATCTATTTTTAGTACATTAATTCTAACGACACTTAGTAATTCAGAAAATACTACAGGGAAAATCAGATGTAGTCCGGCATTATTATGTAAAGCAAAAGCATTCCAAAGATGCATTGCTTCAATTGTAGAAAGCAATGATTTGGCATAAGCCCTAGCTTTTACCATATTTAAATTATTCTTGTCTTCTATTTTTGTTATCAAAATAAGAGTTTCAAAAAAACTTTGTTCATTATCCTTTGATTCAATAGAGAAAAATTGTATTAATTTTTCAAAATCAGGGTTTTTACTAAAAATTAATTCATAATAAGTATTAAGAGT
>JAPLFM010000181.1 GCA_026390675.1 Candidatus Kapaibacterium sp.
TGATAATTAATTGTTACAAAGAAGTATTCGAAAAATAATCATTTTTTATATTACTTAATCAATATATTTCATATAGTTAACAACATAATTTCCTAATGCAATGCATTAGAAAATTATGCTAATGAATTATTTGGGTTAAAAAAAGTGTTGTGTCTCCACAAGCTAAAATATAATTACCATCTTGGGATAAGTCCATATTATAAACTCCAAAAGGAGTATTGTATTCAGTTACTATTTTATTTGTTACAGCGTCTATTTTACTGATAACTTTGGTTTGATTAGCTTCATAAATATATTTACCGTCAGGACTAAATTTGACATTTATTACATTTCCTAAAAGAGGATGTGTCCAAATGGTATCGGATAGCTCTGCACTTAAAGGCAGATATAATGCTACTATAAGCAATATTAAAACAAAATACTTCTTCATAAATACTCCTAAAAATTGTTAAATATAATATCGTTTTATTTAACTTAATCAATTAATTAAGCAAAATAAAAGAATAATTAAATAATTTTTGGATTAGTGCTTTTGTCTTCAGTATAATTAAATTTTAAAGCGTGCAACATATTCGGATGTCCACCTCATTGTGTAGAAAGGACAAAATTTTTGGGGGATATTGAATCTCGATTTAGTGGCACATTTGTGTAAGTAGTTCCATTAATTTTATAATTAAATTTCATTATAGATGGTTCTCTATCTTGAGCTTGCAAACTTATGTTTATTATCAAAAGGCTTATTAATATTATTATTGTGTTTTTCATTTACATTTCCTTATTGAATAATAAAATTAAATGATTTAATAGTGTTATTTAGATTTAAATTTAATATATAATAACCATTTGAAATATTTGAAATATTTATTTTCAAAATATTATTCTGAATGACAGAAGTATTATTCTGTACTATTTGACCAGTATTGTTTATTATATTGTAATTTACCAGTGTATTAGTTATGTTTTCTAAAGATATATTTAATTCTTTTGTAACTGGATTTGGGTAAAGTGTTATATTTGTATTATTCTCATTGAGGTTTATATCAAGAGTTTTCTCTAAATTAAATAAAGAAACTCGAGTATAATTTGCAGTAACAAATAAATTCCTATTATTGAAAATACCTAAATCAATGTAACCCACCCCATCAGCTATTATGATTTTAGTTTGTTTATTCAAATCTATTAATATAAATTCCCTAATAAGTTGGGAATTTAATAAAATTTCTGAACTAGATATTAATGTTGAATCGTTTAAAAAGCAAACATCCCAAACTCCATACGTTAAATATTTATCACTAATTAAATTTTGTTTTAAAGTTTTATTATTCATATCCCATATTTTTATAATATTAGTATCGCTTGTACCCCAAGAAGCAAGCAAATTCCCATCTTTAGAAAATTTAAAACCATCCATGCTAAAATTATGTCCCTCAAATTGATTAAGTAATTTCCAAGTGCCTACTTCATATAAATTGATTGGGACTTTGTTGTTTTGGTTAGGCTTTGCAAAGCCAACTGCATATTTATTTTCTGTGGGGGAAAAAACAAAATATTGATAAGATAAATTTCTTTCAATACTATTTAAAGCCAATTTACCTGTTTGTAATTCCCAAATTGCTATTGTACTTTGAGCTTTATTATCCATCGCTCCACCATTAAAAACTACACCTATAAATGTATTATCATAAGAAATTGAAACTGACTTAGTTTCTTGAGTTATTCTATATCTATTAGATCCAGTATTTAATGGATAAAACAAAGTGTGTAACTTTTCTCCTGTTTCTGTATCAAAAACTTCTAAAGTTGTGTCGCAAGCTACTGCAACAATTTTTCCATCTTGAGATAAGTCCATTGACACTAAAGTTCGTGGAACTGTATATTCTTTTATAATCTGATTACTTGCTACATCAATCTTACTTACTATATTTGATTTACTCCCTGCATAAATATATTTACCATCAGGACTAAATTTCACGCTAGTAACATTTGGGACTAAATGTGTCCAAATAGTATCAGAAAGCTCTGCTTGTGAAGGCAGATAAAATGCTAGTAAAAGCACAATTAAAACAAAATACTTCTTCATAAATACTCCTAAAAATTGTTAAAAGGTAATATCAAATGTAAAAAGGGACACGCCCTATAAAATTGTCCCAAGTTCAGGTACTGGCATACCCACACAGCAGACAACAAAGAACGCATCCCTAATATGGATGTGTCTTTATTATTTACTGCTGTGTATAAAACTGCCAGTTTTGAACTTAGAGCAAAAAACAAAAACTAAAATATGTACTACTTAAAATTTACTTTATATCTTTTCCGATTATATTTAAAAATGGCTATTTGATTATTTTAACTTAAGAAATATAAATCAAAACACAAAATGAAATCTGCAAATACTCGTCTTTAGTTACTGTTTTGTCTCTTTGCTCTTTGATATTAAATTATCATTAGAAAAACAAAATATGAGCATTTATTAATAAAACTTTTTCTAAAAAGGCTGTTTTTGTGCAATTTGTGCAAAAATAGGACTTAAGTCTTTGATTATAAATAATTTAACTTTTGCACAACTGTAAATCATTGATATATATAGGGATAGAGAAACAAAGAGTAGAAGTTTTCTGTATTAGATTGAATTTATGCTTTATTATTACTTTTAATTAGTATATAATCTGAAAAAATTAAATGGGCTTAAATTAGCTTGGGTTAAGGAATTTAAAGCTGAATTTTGTAAAAAAGCATTTTTAGAATAGTTTAATTGTTCTTGAGCTATATCGGAATCTTGAATTCTAGAAATAGCATTATTATAATTTACAATTTGAGAACTACTGATTTCATTTTGAGATTCGAGTCTAGTCTGAACACCTCCTAAATAAGCTCCAACATTACTAATGTTTTGAATTGCATCAGAAAGACTTGTAATAGTATTTTTAATAAGATCATTTGCAAATATTCCTAAACTATCGTTTGAAATATTATTTAATGCAGACAAATCTAAATTAGAAACTCCAGCAAAATTAGATACACTACTACCATTTTGATTATCAACAATAGAAAAGACCTTGAAATTTCTACTTTCTACATTTAAGTCAGCATTATCAGCCGAAAGGTTAACATTCACAGTTAGGATATCATTATTGCCATTATTTCCAACATTAAACTGAGCGGAGAAATTACCATAAAGTAATTGTTTACCACTAAAAACTGAAGAATCAACAACAAATTGAATTTGTTGAGCTAAGCGATAAGAAGCTTTTCCTAGTGAAACAATTTCATCAGTACCCAAAGATGAGTTTGAAGCAGTTGCTGCTGAATTTTTTAAATCTGCTAGTAATTGATTAATATTATCATAAGAATCTTGAGCAATAGCAACTACATTGATTGCTTCTCCAGCTGATCTAAGAGCAGATTTAAGAGCACCATTTCTAGCAGTAAGAGCACCAGCAGTGATAAAACCAGAAACATCATCAGAAGCTGAGTTGATTTTCTTACCAGTTGAAATTCTTAATTGATTTTGAGCTAAGTCAGAGCTAGCTTTTTGAGCAAAATTATATGCCAGTTCGGCAGAAATATTTGTTCTTATTCTTGAGCCATTTGAAATAATTGTAGGCATAATGTTTAATAATATCACTAAAAGTAATAAAATAGGGCATCCTGCCTTAATTAAAGCCAGTCCTCCAAACATTTTCCATTGAGATATATTTAATTCTAATAGGTAGTAATTACAAAATTAACATAAATATTCATATTAACAAAAGAAATCTAAAAAAAGGTAAAAATACTTAGTGATTTTAAAATATCTACAAGATTAGATAAAACAAAAATTTGAAATAACACTAATTTCTCAATAGCTTTTCGTATTTTTGAATTCTTTATATTCAACAAAAAAGAAAAATCATGAACATTTACTTTAAAGACATATTAAGTGGACTTAATCTATTCCGAAAAGGAAAAGTAAGAGACGTATATGAATTCACAGATTCATTACTAATAGTTGCTAGTGATAGAATTTCGGCATTTGATGTAATCATGGATGAACCTATTCCAAATAAAGGTAATTTATTAACTGAAATTTCGACATTTTGGTTTTCAAAAACAAGTCACATTATTCCAAATCATTTTTTAACTTCAAATGTTGATGAATATCCAAAGGAATGTTTGCAATATAAAGAAATATTGAATGGAAGAAGTATGTTGGTAAAGAAATGCACACCTCTTCCAGTTGAATTTGTTGTTCGGGGTTATGTGGCTGGCTCTGGTTGGAAAGAATATCAAGAATCAGAAAAAATCTGTGGAATAAAACTACCAAGTGGACTTTTGGAATACTCTAAATTGCCTGAACCAATATTTACTCCTGCAACTAAAGCAGAGGAAGGACATGATGAAAATATTGATTTTGATAGGGCATCAAGTATCTTGGGAAGTAGTGTAGCTGAAAAATTAAGAAATGTATCAATTGAATTGTATAAGTTTGGTGCTCAATATCTTAGTGAAAGGAATTTGATTTTGGCTGATACTAAATTTGAATTTGGAACTTTGCCTAATGGAGATATTATTTTAATTGATGAAGCTTTAACTCCTGATTCTTCAAGATTTTGGTTAAAAGAATATTATGCTCCTGGCAAAGTTCAGATAAATTTTGATAAACAAGTGTTGCGTGATTGGCTTGAAACAACTGACTGGGATAAAAATCCTCCCGCTCCTCCAATTCCAAATAATATTATAGAAAGCATACTTTCTAAATATAAAGAAGCAATAAATAGAATAAAAAATTAGATATGGCTCAAAATTATAAAATTTCAATAGGTCAAAAAAAATCTGAAACATTTGAATGGCAATTGTTATTAGTAGTATTAGGATTACTTTTTTGTGGATTACTATCAATATATAGTGCCACACACGATTCTAATATGAGTCATTCATTTTCAAAGCAATTAAATTCAGTTTTAATTGGTTTAACTGGAATGTTTATAATTGCATATTTACCTCAAAAACTTATTAGATATAGCTCATACATATTATATGGTTTAAGTATTGTATTGTTGATTTATGTTTTGAAATTTGGAGTTGGGGTTTATGGGACTAGAGGATGGATAAAAATTGCAAGTTTCACATTCCAACCCGCTGAGATTTCAAAATTAGCCGTCTTACTAGCTTTAGCAGAATTTCTTTCTGACAAAGGTAGAGATATTCGAAATTGGAGAGATTTGGGGACTTGTTTATTGCTCGCTGCAACACCTGTTGGATTAATTATCCTTCAACCTGATATTGGATCAAGTACAGTAATACTTGCTTTATTAATGGGAGTTCTGTTTTGGGCTGGCTTTGATGCACTTTTTTTGTTCTTTATACTAACAGTACCAATAATAATAATAGCTTCACTAAAAGGAACAATCTTTGTTGTTGTTTTAGGAATAATACTGTCATCTATTGTCTTTACATTTAAAAAGAGAATTTTTAGTTCCCTTTTAGTAATTGGAGTTTATGTAGTTGTTGGTATTTCTAGTCCAATTATATATGACCATTTAATGCCACATCAGAAATCTAGAATTGATACATTCTTGTATCCGGGCTCAAATCCTTTGGGTTCGGGATATAATGTTTTACAATCAATTATGGCAGTTGGTAGTGGTGGTTTTAGTGGTAAAGGATTTATGCAAGGTACTCAGACTCAATTGAGATATATACCAATGCAATGGACGGATTTTATTTATTCAGTACCTACAGAGGAATTTGGTTTTATTGGTGGGTTTATAGTGTTACTTTTATTGGTGGGTCTTTTACTTAAATCTTTAAAAATTGCAAAAGAAGTTGATAGTAAGTACTTTAGTATTGTAGCTTTTGGTGCAATGACAATTTTCCTATATCATACTATTATAAATATTGGAATGGTGATTGGACTAATGCCGGTTATGGGGATACCTCTTCCTTTAGTTAGTTATGGAGGTACTTCAGTAATTTTTAACCTAGCTTTGATAGGTCTTTTGCTTAATGCATATAGAAGCTATAAAGTTAAAAGTAGAGGAATATGAAAATAGTATTTTCAATTGGTGATATTAATGGAATTGGTATTGAGGTAATGCTAAAAGGCATCCTTCAATATTACAGTCAAAATACAAAAAATTGTTGTGAAATAGCTATTGTTTGCAACAAAGATGTTATTTTAGATTATTCTAATAGAATTGGTTTCAAATGCGAAATTGTTGAAGATAATTTAAAAATAGAAAATTACTATTGTAAAATTATTGATTTTGATTCTAAAAACAAAATTGATTTTGGTACTATTAATAGCGAATCTGGAATTATAGCAATAGATTCTTTGGAAATTGCTACTGATTTAGTAATGAATAACAAATACAACGCCTTAATAACTTTACCAATTACAAAAAAATCAATGTATTTAGCAAATTGGAAATTCCCCGGTCATACAGAATACCTTGGTTTTAAGACAAATGCTAAAGAAATGATGATTCTTGCTAGTGAAAATATTAGAGTAGCTTTGGCTACAATCCATATTCCTATAAGTAAAGTTTCAGAAAGTCTTAGTAAAGACCTAATAGTAGACAAAATTAATACTTTTAATTACTCTCTAAAAAATGATTTTGGAATTGAAATCCCAAGAATAGCTGTTTTAGGTCTGAACCCACACGCTGGTGAAAATGGATCTATTGGCAACGAAGAGATTGATATAATAAATCCAGCAGTTGAATTAGTAAAATTAAGTGGGATAAAAGTTCAAGGTAGTTTTGCTGCTGATGGTTTTTTTGCTCATAAAAACTATTTAAATTTTGATGGTATTTTAGCAATGTATCATGATCAAGGGCTAATACCTTTGAAACTTTTAGCAAATGGTGGCGGTGTAAATGTAACAACTGGATTGCCTATTATTAGAACATCTCCAGACCATGGATCTGCTTTAGAAATTGCAGGTAAAAATATTGCAAATCCACAAAGTATAGTTGATTCTATAAATATGGCAGTTAATATTTATAAAAACAGACAAAAAGCAAATAAATATTAATGATTTTAAAACAAAATTTATTAAATTGCTTAAAATTTAAAAGGGTAATAAATGAATAAAGAAATTTTAAATAAATCGCAAATATTAATTGTAGATGATATTCCTGAAAATATTCAGGTATTAGCTGGTATATTAAATAAAGAACAAGTTAAAATTTCAATTGCAACTAATGCTATGCAAGGAATAGAATCAGCAAGAAAAATTAAACCTGATTTGATTTTAATGGATGTAACTATGCCAGAAATGGATGGTTATGAAGCTTGTAGAATTTTAAAAAGTGATCCAGAAACTGAGCATATTCCAATAATTTTTCTTACTGCTAGAACTGATTCTACAGACATTGTAACTGGATTTCAAGCTGGAGGTGTGGATTACATCACTAAACCATACAACCCAACTGAGTTAATAGTTAGGTTAGTAACACATTTAGAACTTAAACATTCTAAAGAAATTTTAAAAGAAACAAACAACCAACTTATGTTAGCAGGAAAAGAGAAAGATAAATTCTTATCCCTTGTTTCTCATGATCTTAGAAGTCCATTTGCTGGTATTTTAGGATTGGTTGAATTTATGGTTAATGATTATGATTCATTTACTACTGCAGAAATGAAAGAATATTTAGGTAATTTTCAAGATTCTTTAAAAGTACAATATAAATTTTTGGAAAACTTACTTGCTTGGGGGAATTTCCAATTAGGAAGAAAATCTATTAACCCTGAAAATGTAAATATGAAAGAAGTAATTAAAAACAATTTTTTGCTGCTTAAGTCTGTTGCAGAAAGCAAAAAAATTAATTTAATTTCAGAGTTAGAAGATAATTCAATAGTATTTGCAGATTCTAATATGATACCATCAGTTTCACATAATTTGATTTCAAATTCATTGAAATTTACTAAAGAGGGTGGTCAAATTTTAGTTTCATCTTCAGAAGTTAATGGAATGATTCGAGTAGAAGTAAGAGATAATGGTGTAGGAATGAATGAAAAGGGCGTGAATAGTTTATTTAAAGTAAATACTATTTATACAAACCCAGGTACTAACAATGAAAAAGGAACAGGATTGGGATTAATACTTTGTAAGGAAATGATAGAAAAAAATGGTGGTAAAATTTGGGTTGAAAGTACAGAAAATGTTGGAACCTCATTTTTCTTTGAACTACCAAAAGGACAATAATTTCAAATATTTTGACCGGCTATATATCCAGAAGCCCATGCCCATTGGAAATTATAGCCGCCAAGCCAGCCTGTTACATCTACAATTTCGCCTATGAAATAAAGTCCTTTGATTTTTTTAGATTCCATTGTCTTTTGGTTTAATTCGTTCGTGTCAACTCCACCAGTTGTTACTTCAGCTTTTGCATATCCTTCATCACCATTAGGATTAATTTTCCAAGCATATAATCTTTGAATAATATTCTCAATTTCTTTTGATGAATATTGAATCATAGGTTTAGAACTACTTATCTCATTTGCTAAATAATCAGCAAGCCTTTGAGAAAAATAATTTGAAAGTAAAGTCTTTAATTCAATTCTTTCTCTAGAATGCGAATTAATTATTTCGTCCCAATTTAATTCTGGCTCTAATCTAAGTTCAATTTCTTTTCCTTTTTGCCAGTAAGAAGAAATTTGAAGAATTGCAGGTCCAGAAAAACCTCTATGGGTAATTAAAACATTTTCTTTAAAAGTAACTTTAGTACCTTCTGTTTTAGCCTCAGCTTTAAAAGAAAGTCCACTCAACTCTAATAAAGAACTGTTTTTTCTTTCGTCAACAGTAATCGGAACTAATGCTGGTCTATCTTTAATTAAATCTATTTCAAATTGTTTGGCAATCTTATATCCAAAATCAGTTGCACCTTTCTTAGGAAAAGATAAGCCACCACAAGCTATAACTAATGATTCTGAAGTATAAATACCAGAATCAGTTGTAACTGTAAAAATATTGTCTTTTTTAATGTTTTGAATATTTACACTAAGCTCAATTGTAACATTAGCTTCATTGCATTCTTTTTGTAGCATATTTACAATTTCTCTAGAACTTTTTTTGCAGAATAATTGCCCAAGTGTCTTCTCATAATATTCAATATTATGCTTTTCAACTAATTCTATAAAATCATTTGAAGAGTATCTTGAGAAAACAGATTTAATAAAGTGTGGATTTTCAGAAATATAACAATTAGGGTTAGCATTAATATTTGTAAAATTACACCTACCTCCACCAGAGATTAATATTTTAGATCCAATATGATTGTTCTTTTCTAAAATTAGAACTTTTCGTCCTCTTTTCCCAGCCTCAATTGCTGCCATAAGTCCAGCAGCTCCAGCTCCAATAATAGTTACATCGTAATTTAATTTTTTTTGCATATTTATCTTAAACATTTACAAAAAAATAAAAATGAAAATCTAATTTGATTCATAGATAATTATTGTTACTTTTGAAACAGAAACGAAATTAAACAATTTGTATTATTAAATCAATATAATTACTCTCATTTTTAACCTGCTTATAGCTTAAAAAAATGATGCTATAAGTATAAATTTGTACCATTTTATGTGATACATCAAAATACTTTTCAAATTATTTAATTTTCAATAATAATAAATCAATAACTTCTTCTTAAATTTGTAGTCATATTAAAAATTATTTTAGAAAATTAGGAAAATGTATGTTGGATAATAAAAATTATCTATTTACTTCAGAATCAGTATCTGAAGGACACCCAGATAAATTATGTGATCAAGTATCAGATGCTGTATTGGACGCAATGCTTACTGAAGACCCTATGAGTAGGGTTGCTTGTGAGTGCTTTGCTACTACTGGTATGCTTTTAATAGGCGGTGAAATTACTACTCAAACTTATGTGGATATTCCAAAACTTGCTCGTGAAGTAATTGCTGATATTGGATATACAAAAGGTGAATATAGATTTTCATCAGATTCTTGTGCAATTTTGAATGTAATCAACCAACAATCTCCTGATATTGCAATGGGAGTGGATACTGGTGGAGCTGGCGACCAAGGTATGATGTTTGGGTATGCAGTGGATGAAACTCCGGAATTAATGCCTGCTACTTTGGTTAATATGCCATACTTGAGACCAGATTCCAAATCTCAAGTTACAATAGAATATAATGATAAAAATGAAATAGTTAGAGTAAATACAGTAGTTGTTTCAACTCAACACGATCCAGATGTTGCTCAAACTACTATCAAAAATGATATGATTGAAAAGTTAATCAAAAATGTAATTCCAGCTCAATATTTAGATGAAAATACTATTTATCACGTAAATCCAACAGGTAACTTCGTTATTGGTGGACCACATGGAGATTCGGGTTTAACTGGTAGAAAAATAATTGTAGATACTTATGGTGGAAGAGCTCCTCACGGTGGTGGTGCTTTTTCTGGAAAAGATGCTACGAAAGTAGATCGTTCTGCAGCTTATGCAGCTCGTCACTTAGCTAAAAATATTGTTGCTGCTGGTATTGCAAAAGAGTGTACTATACAGCTTTCTTATGCAATTGGGGTAGAGCAACCAATTTCTATTAATGTAAATACTCATGGCACTTCAACTTTAACTAATGCTGATATAGCTAATTTTATTAGCAAAAATATTGATTTAACTCCAAAAGGTATTATTACTCGTTTGGATTTGAGAAAACCAATTTTTAGAGCAAGTGCAAGTTATGGTCATTTTGGTAGAGATATTTTCCCTTGGGAAAAATTAGACTTAGTTGAATCATTCAAAAAGAACTTAGCATAATCAAAAGCTAATTCAAATATAAAAGGCTTCTTAATATTAATTTAAGATGCCTTTTTTTTTATCTAATTACATTCAGTAATAGTACTTTGCTTTCAGTTCCATACTGCAAAATACCATAATAAATACCTGAACTAACATAATTACTATTATCGTTTTTACATTCCCATTGGATTGAACAATTATCATTCAAATCAAATCTTTTAACTATTTCTCCTTGGCAATTAAATATTTTAAATTGACTAAACCTAGAATTCAGTCCATAAAATTTTATTTCTGCAGTATTTGATATTGGATTTGGAAAAATTGTATAATTTAAACTATTGTCATTTATTAAATCAATATTACTAAAATCAGTACTCCCAATAATATTAAAAACTAAAGAATCTTCTGCTAAATCTATAGGAATCTTTGCTGTGCAAGTATAAATTGTTTTGCTTTGAGGGCTGAATTGCACTTCAATTTCTTTAGTTTCTTTACTACCCAATGTAAAAGGTAGTTTGGGAGAAATTACTTTGAAATTAGAGTCTGATAGATAAAAAGGATTACTAAAAGTTTCTTCAGAATTTGAATTATTTTGTATTGTAACTTTACCAACAACACTCTCATTAATTTTAGCATTTAAATTCAAAATTGTTTTATTTATTGAAACATCAGCTTTTTGAATAAAAGAGTTTCCAAGTAATATTATCTTAGCTTTCTGACCTTCAGAAGTTTCTAAATTTAAAAATGCGTTGTTAATGCCTCTTATTTTTGAACTATACCCAATTTGATAGCTAATTGACTTATGAGGTTCAATATTATAAGGCAAGTTAAAACCATATAAAACGAAATCATCAATATTATTTCCTGTCAAATAAGCTTTGGTTAAAACAAGTGTTTTATTTCCTTTGTTTGATAAAGTCAAGTCATTCATTATATTAGATGAAAGTAACTTGTAATGGTAATTCAATGTATCATTTTCAACTTTTAAAACCCCATCATTAATTGATTTAACACTTAAAAATATTGCATCCGATTTCACTTTTGTACATTCATTACTAACCTCGCAATAATAGTTGCCTGAATCTAGAAGTGTTAAGTTTTTTATTTCAAAAATTGGATTGCTATTACCTACTAGTTTTAATGAATCCTTATACCATTGGTAATTTACTTTATTTAAGTATTTATAGTTATTAATAGAAAAGGTAGTGCTTTCACCTTCAATTCCTATTTTATTTGATAAGTTTATAGAAATATTAGGCAAGTTCTTTATACTTAATGAAACTATGTTACTATAAATTGGATTTCCGCAGAAGCCAGAAATTCTACAATAATAATTACCAACATCAGAACTATCTATTTTTGAAACTCTAAGAAAATAACTATTTGAATATTTAATACTTTTATCATTTCTATACCATTGATATAATAAATTTGTGCCACTTGCTATTAAAGAAAAAGTAACAGAGCTATTTTCACAAGCAATAATATTATTAGGCTGTAAATTAATTTTTGGAATAAAACCTCTTGAAACTTCAACAACATCACTTTCAATAGTTGTGTTGCATACATTGCTTTTTGCTAAAAGTTTGTAATTACCAACATTTGCATTTTGGAAATTAGCAATGGTCAAAGTATTTGAATTTTCATTCTTTACTAATTGATTTTCTTTATACCATTCATAAGTCAATTCACCACCAGTAGCTTCAGCATATAAAATCAAAGTATCATATATACAAACTAATTGTGAAAGTGGTTGCTTATTAATTTTAGGTTGGTCAAATATTTTTAAATCTGCTATATTACTAATAATTGGCTCACCACAATCACCCGATATTTTGCAAGTGTATTTACCAGAATCATTTAGAATAACATTTTTAATTGAGAATGAATTAGAGTTTGAGTTTGGAATATTTATTCCGTTTTTTTGCCATACATATTGTAAATTTTCACCTTTTGCTAAAATATCAAAAGTAGCATTTGAACCTATACATAAGGTTTTTGATATAGGCTGAGAAGAAATTAAATTTTGCTGTTTTATTGAAAAAACTCCTTTACTCTCTACAAATATATCTGGGTTATCTGAATTACTTAATTTAAATTTATATTGATTTCCAGTTTCTAACTTATCAGAAACATTCCAATTCCAAACTCCTTTTGATGCTTGGCAACTTGCAAATAATGTTGTATTATAAACTTTGCCTGCATTTGATGAAAGCTCTATTTTTACATTTGTAAATCCTAAAGCTTTCCAAGTTACAATTTGATTAGAGCCTTGACAAACTGACTCACTATTATTAAAATTATTTATTTCAATACTTTCACCTGATGTTACAGTGATTTTTTGTGATGCAGTATTCCAAATATCACCATATTGATTTCCATTATTATTAACAGCTAATGCACTTACTTGAATATAATACTGACCTTCTTCCAATGGAGCAGTCCAAGTAAATGTAAAATCATAACCATCTCCTATAAATTGCATAGGTTCAGTATGAGTAAATTCTCCATCAACTAATTGACAACCAGTACCTAAATTGGATATAGTACCAATATTAGCTGGACTTGCAGATGAAATTTTAACTCCTGCATTAATGCCAGCAAAACTAAATGAACTGTTTTTAACTCTGATTGTAATATCAACACTTTGGTTTGGAGCTACTTTAAATCCACTTTTACTAGTTATAAATATTTCAGTTAATGGATCAGCTATACCTCTATGGCAAGGATTAGCTCCACAACCAATATTAGTTTGATGTGTTTGTCCTTTGGTCCCTGATTTTAAAGATAATGATATTTCTAAAATTAACAAAAAAATTAAGAAAAGTCTTATTTTGTTTTTATTTCTTTTCATTTACTAATCAATTAAAAATTCTTTTACTTTTAGTATTTTAAAAGTTTCACCATCAAACGATCCAAATGTTGGATTATTAATCCATTCCCCTAAATTGAAATATTCTCCATTAGAATGTTTTAATTCTATAACTTTGTGTCTATGCCCCATAACTACATAATCAAAACCTTCTTCTAATTTCTTTTTTGCAAAATCTGTCATACCATCATTTTCACCATAAACTTTGGAATCTGTATGTTTTCTACTTTTGTGAGAGCTACCACGAGCAAGTGAAATCCCAAAATCTGGCTGAATCATTTTGAAGATTTTTATTGCAAATGGGTTTCTTAAAACTGCCCTTAAAAGCAAATATCCCTTATCATTGTAAGCCTTACCATCACCGTGTGATATATAAAATTTTTTGTTGTTTATTGTTCGTTCAATATCAGTTTTGTATATTTTTATACCTAATTCTTCATCAAAAAATCTTATGTGTCCAAAATCATGATTACCCATAATGTATTCTATTTTAATTCCAGATTCACATAATTCAGAAAGAGCAGTAAGTGTACGATAATAATAACTTGGTATAACAGTATTGTATTCAAACCAATAATCAAACAAATCACCTACAATATAAAGTGTTTCGCAGTTTGATTTTATTTTACTTAAAAGTTGCAATAAAAGATTTTCAATTTGCTTGTCATCTTTTCTTTCTAAATGACCAAGATGAACATCTGAAATAAAGTAATACATCTTCTTTGTTATTTGTAAAAATTATATTTAAATTGCTTAAATAATTATCTCACAAATATACATTTTTTTTTAATTACTTGAAACAATATCATTTTCCTCAAATAGATTCAACAAACGATTTTGCAAAAGAGCTGCTTAAAACTGAGAGTGAAATCATTGTTACTGCCGACTACCAAACAAAAGGTAAAGGCAGGAGCAATCGCACGTGGGCTGGTGATTATGGGAACAATATTTATTATTCTTATGGTTTAAGACATGATGTTGTTCCAGTATTAGATAATATAATTATTTATCAAATTATAGGTTGTTTAGCTGTTAAATCATTATTAATTGAGCAAACTCAAAATGATATTTTTAAACTTAAATATCCAAATGATATTATGGCTTTAGATAACTCAAGATTTTACAAAAAGATTGCTGGTGTTTTAGCGGAGCATAGTTTTTTAGGGAATGATTGTATAAGTAGTATAATAGGAATTGGAGTAAATGTAAATCAAGCAATTTTTAATAATGAAATCTTCAATAATGCAACATCATTAAAACTATTAGGATATGATAAAAATGTCAATGAATTGATAGAAAAGCTTACTTTGCAAATACAGTTTTGGCTCAAAAAAGATTCAGTTACTATATTTAATATTTGGAAAAACGAACTAAATTTGGTTGGTAAAATTGTTGAATTGACAAGTAGTAATGATAAATGGCAAGTGGATTCAATTCTTAATGATGGTAGATTACTGGCTATTAACTGCAACTCTGGTGAACAAAGAAAAATTGATAATGGCGACTCAGTTCGATATAAAATTGGATAATAACATTCTTATAATTGATATTGGCAATAGCCGAATGAAGTACATAATTGATAATCTTGTGTCTTCTTTAGATTATAATTTACAAGATTTTCCTATAAATTTTGAAAAAATAATTATGGATAATAGAATTATTCAAATTTATTATTCATCAGTAAATTCAGAAGTTGAAGAGATTATTTTAACTATTTGCAAAGAATTTAAGATTCAAGTAAATAATATTGAAGAATTCATTGACAAACAGAATACTATTGATTTTACACAAGTTACAAATATGGGAATTGATAGAAAATTGGGTTTATTTGGAGCGATCTCAATTACTAATTCTCCTTTGATTACTATCGATTGTGGTACAGCTCTAACTATGAATTATCTTGATAAAGATAATATTTGTAGAGGTGGTGGAATTTTTGCAGGTCTTGATACACAGTTCAAAGCTTTATCTAACTATACAGACAAATTGAAAAATTATAAATATGAAAATCCCAATAATACATTTGGAACAAACACTCAAGAGGCTATAAGCATTGGTGTATTATATTCAATAATTGGTGGTATTAAAGAATTTTATTACCAAAACAAGCCAACAAACCAAAATATTAATGTAATTTTAACTGGTGGATATTCTGAAATTATTTTTTCAGCTTTGTCTAAGAGTGAAATTTCTGTAATTTTGAAAAAGAATTTAGTATTAGATGGAATAATCTATTTAATAAACAACAACTTAAAAAAAAATTAAAATGATTAATGGTAAAAAAGTAGTAATTGTAATGCCAGCATATAATGCTGAAAAAACGCTTGAGCAAACTTATAGCGAAATTCCTAGGGACATTGTAGATGATGTTATATTAGTTGATGACCACAGCAGTGACAATACTTCTGAGAAAGCAAAAGCTTTGGGTATTGAACACGTAATTAGGCACGAAGAAAACAAAGGTTATGGTGGCAATCAAAAAACATGTTACTTGAAAGCTTTAGAAATAAATGCAGACATTGTAATTATGGTTCACCCAGATTACCAATATACGCCACTCCTAATACCTTCAATGGCTTATTTAATAGCAAACGAAGTGTATGAAGTTGTACTTGGATCACGGATTTTGGGCAAAGGTGCTTTGAAAGGAGGAATGCCAATGTATAAATATATTGCAAATCGTTTTTTAACTTTAGCCCAAAATATTCTTATTGGTCAAAAACTATCAGAATATCATACAGGATATAGAGCATTTTCTCGAAAGGTAATTGAAAGTATAGCATTTGAAAAAAATTCTGATGATTTTGTATTTGACAATCAAATGCTTTCACAAATTTTTTATGCTGGATTTGAAATAGCAGAAATCACTTGCCCAACAAAATATTTTGAAGAAGCATCTTCAATTAATTTTTTAAGAAGTACTCAATATGGTTTTGGAGTATTAGGAACTTCATTTATACATTTTTTACAAAGAATTGGATTAGGGGATTTTGATATTTACAAAAAATAGGAAAAAATCAAAAGAAACTTAAAAAATGTTGAATAACACTTGGGTCAAGTATAATAGTTAATATTACACCAGCTAAGGCTCCCCAAAGGTGAGCATCATGATTTACATTATCTTGTTGATGTTTTGCAGCATAATAGCAATAAGATAGATATAAAGGTCCAAAAATAAAAGCTGGAATGCCAATAGGAAGAAGCATAACTGACATTTTTGCGGTTGGAATATACATTATTGTACTAAAAACTACTGCTGATATTGCTCCAGAAGCACCTAAAGCACTATAATTTTGGTTGTCTTTTTGTTTGAAAACTGTAGTCAAATCTGCTAATATCAAACTTCCAAAATATATTATAGTAAATCTAAATGATCCAACAATACTTTCTAATTGAAAAGCAAAAAAAAGAAATGAAAACATGTTAAACATCAAATGCATTACACTACCATGCACAAACCCACTAGTGATAAGAGTATAATACCTATTATATCTAACCAAAGAATAAGGATGTAAAATTAAGTTGTTTAACAGATTGTGGTCTTTATAAAGAGTATAAAGACTTAAAGCAATAGTAGATACAAAAATTAATATTGCAACAGGAGTTTGACTAATATCCATAATTCTCAAAAATCCAAATCATAATAAACACTAAAATAACTTAAAAAATCCAAACTACTACTATCATTGTCTCTTTTAGGAATATAATTAAGTGCTGGAGTAAATGAAATTCCAATAGTAGGAGTAATCTTATAAGCTAATTTTAATGAGATTAAAGCAGATCCTAAACCAAAATTAGTAACTTGATACTTCAAAGGTTTTACAGGTTTTTTTGCAATTTTTTTAACAATTCTAAGCGAATCCACTGTGTATGATGAGAAAGTTAAACTTAGCATTGGAGACAATTTCAAACTTTCAGATGAATTTAAATAAAACGATCTGAAAAGTGTTGAAGAAAAATAATTAAAACTTTCACTATTGCCAGAATATCTATCAAATGATAAATCTAAATAGAAAGATGAAATTTTAATATCTGTATATAAAGAAAATGAATTGTTTGTACCTGACATTGCACTAGCAGTATCAGTTGCGTATTTTTGTTTTCCTATAGTTGCACCCAAATCAATTTTGTCTGATATAGAAAACACATAATCTAAGAATATGTTTTGATCATTAAATAATATAGGATTTCCCAAACTTTGCCTTACATCCAAACCTAATGTAAAACCAGACTTATGTCCTATGCTAAAACTTTGCATTAAAGAGCCTTTACCTGCAGACTCATCAATTCCTCTATCAATTTTTTTATTGCTATATTTTAAAGCGGCATATGCATTCCACTTTTCATCTACTTTTTCAAGTTCAGCTTCCAAACTATCTAATTCTGCATCATCAGCCAGATCAGTTTCATCTAAACTATCCGAAACTACTATTTCTACATTAGAGGTGTCTTGTAAATTATAAGTTGCACTCTTTAATTCGAATGAACTAATGATTAAATATATTAAAGAAAAATATAATAATAACTTCATATTTAATTGTTTGTTAAAAATAATTTGACACAAAAATATGTAAATAGTTTAATAAAAAAAACGTTATATTTTGAAATATAACGTTTTAATGAATTCTATGTATCAAGCTAATTATTTCTTTTTAGCTTCTCTATGAGCTTTACGGATTTCTTTCAAATCCTTTTTAGCTGATCCAGCATCTTTACGAGCTTCTTTTACTGCTTTTTTGGCATCTTCTTTTGTGATCTTGCCATCTTTAGCATCCTTTACTGCTTGTCTAGCTTTAGCTTTATCAGCTCTAATTTGTTCTCTATCAGCTTTTACTTTTTCTTTTGTTTCTCCAGTTGGTTGAGCAAATACTGAAGCTGAAAAAAGGATTGCCGATGCAGCAACTGCTGCGAATAATGAATTTTTCATAAAAACACCTTTAATTAATAGATTATAAAACTTTAAGAACTTAATATTTTTAATGTTCTTTTTTAGTAAGATTTTTAATTTTGTTTTGTCTTACATAATATTAGATGGATTATTTCTAATTTAAGTTTATTTGATATATTTTATCTAATTTGTTTCTAATATAAATTAAAATAAAATGAGAATCAAAATAGTAAAAATTAACAAATTATTTTATAAATTTGTGATTAATATTTATGTACTTTTTATAAAATTTTGAATATCCTTCATTTAATTTCTTTAACTTTTGTTAGTGGTTCAGAACATTTTGTTGTTGAACTAGCTAATAAACAAGTAGAACTTGGACATAATGTATTTATAGTATCAGACGAAATACATTTAAAAACTACTGCACATTTCTATTCTCAACCAATTACAGATAGATCTATTAAAAACAGAAAGAAAAATTTAAAATTTTTAAAAGAATTTGTCGTAAAAAACAACATTCAAATAGTACATTGCCATTCAAGGTCAAGTAACTGGCTTGCTCATTTTGCATTAAAAAAACTTAAAGTGGCTTATCTAACAAGTTATCATTGCAGGCAAGGAGTTCACTTTACAACAAAACTGATAGATACATCAGGTGTTTATGCGTTGCCTGTTTGCCACAATGTTGCAAAACATATTGGAAAAGATTTAAAGATTCTTAAAAGTAAAATCAAACTATTACCAAATTGTATTGACTTCGAAAGATTGGACTTGCAAATAAACAACATTAGTCAAAAAACGAATAATCAAATTTCAATTATAGGTAGAACTAATAGTGAGAAAGGTCAAAGAACGGGCGAATTTCTTTTACATTTTGGCGATTTCATTTTAAGTAATTTTGAAAATTTTATAATTAAGATTATTGGTGGTTCATTTTCGAATTTTGATTCTAAAGTTCAGAATCTTATAATTGATTTAAATTTGAAATACAACAACAGAATTGTTGAAGTCATATATTCAAATAATTTACTTCAAGATATACTTGAAAGTAATTTGGTTATAGGTGCTGGAAGAGTAGCAATAGAAACATTGTATTTAGAAAAACCATTAATTGCTATGGGTGAAAAGCTTTTTTGGGGTTTGGTAAATGATAATAATTATACTGATGCATTAGAATCTAATTTTGGAGACATACATTTAAGCTATCAATTCTTTAAGTGGGATATTGAAAAAGTAAAAAATGAAATAGTTTCTGTAATTAATCACTCTTTATCAATTTCAACATTTAAAGACAAAATCAAAGAACAGTTTGATTTGAAATCAATTGCAAGCCAAAGTATTGAATTTTATCGTTCTGCAATTCTTACAACATTATCAAAAAAGCACATTCCTATTTTGATGTATCATAAAATTACAGACTCAGCAATAGAGACAAAGCATCAAACTTACATAACTAAAGATAATTTTAAAAAGCATTTAGATTTTTTCAAATCCCAAAAATTTACTCTAATTACTTTTGTAGATTTAGAAAATTTTATATCAGGCAAAACTCACCAATCTTTATTTCCAAAGAAACCATTAATTCTTACTTTCGATGATGGCTATAAAAATAACTTTAAAAACTTACTCCCTTTAATGAATGAGTATGGATTTAAAGGAGTATTGTATTTATTAGGTGATTCTAGTATTGAATACAATTTTTGGGATGCAGATACTGGTGACCATAAAGATGAATTAATGAATTCCGATGAAAGAAAGGAATTTGTAAAAGCTGGTTGGGAAATTGGGGCACATTCTATTACACATAGAAACTTCACTGAAATTTCATTAGATGAAGTTAAAGAAGAAATTCAAGAATCAAAATACAAATTGGAACAAGAGCTAAATATTAATATTATATCTTTTGCTTATCCTACTGGATTATATAATCAAGAAGTTATTGAAATTACTAAAGCATCTGGAATTAAATACGGTACTGCTACTGATACAGGTGGACTTAGAATTCAAAATGATTTCTTTAGAATATTCAGAGCATCTATGTTCCCTCAAGATAAGTTGTTTGAAATTTGGAAAAAGACTTCATCTTGGTATAGAGATTATTATTACAAAAAACGAGGTAAGTAATTTCAGTTAAATTACAATTTTAAAACAGTTATTCCTTTGTTTCTTCCTTATTTTCTTTTTTATAATTTTAAAAAGCCTTAATTTGCATACAGAATATAATATTATCTTTGAAAAATCTTTGAAAAACAATTGGAATTATTAAAATGGCTAATCATAATGTAGATGTAGTAATTGTTGGTTCAGGTCCTGGTGGCTATGTAGCTGCTATTCGTGCTTCACAGCTTGGATTAAAAGTAATTTGTGTAGAAAGATCTGAATTAGGCGGAGTTTGTTTGAATTGGGGTTGTATCCCAACTAAAGCATTATTAAAGAACGCAGAATATATGGACTTTATAAAACATTCAAATGATTTTGGTATATCTTTTGGCAGTGTCAATGTTGACTTTCCTAAAGTAATTGAACGCTCACGTAAAGTTGCAAATCAAATGTCTGGTGGAGTTAAATATCTTTTTGGAAAGTATAAAGTTCAAGTTGTAAATGGATTTGGCGTTCTAAAATCTGCTAATACTGTAGAAGTTAAAGATGCAAGTGGAAATGTTTCAGATGTTATTACTGCTAAAAGTGTTGTTATCGCAACAGGTGCAAGACCAAGGATTTTCCCTGGAATAGAAGTTGATAGAGTAAAAATTATTACATCAACCGAAGCTTTAATTCCAAAGGAAATCCCTAAATCTATGATAATTATGGGTGCTGGAGCAATTGGAATTGAGTTTGCTTATTTCTTTAATGCATTTGGAACAAAAGTAACTGTAGTTGAATTTATGGATAGAATTCTTCCAGTTGAAGATGAAGATGTTTCAAAAGAATTAGCTCGACATTTATCTAAAGCTGGTATAATATTCAAAACAAATAGCAAAGTAACTTCTGCTAAATCTGTTGGTGCTGGAGTGGAAGTAACAGTTGAATCAAATGGTAAAACTGAAATATTAACTGGTGATATTGCTTTAAATGCTATTGGAATTCAAGCAAACATAGAAGGTATAGGCTTAGAAGAAGTTGGAATAAATGTAGAACGTGGATTTATCAAAATTGATAGTATGTGCCGAACAAATGTACCCGGTGTTTATGCAATTAGCTGAATTTTTAGCTGGACATGGAGAACATGGTATAAATTACAATACTATTCCTGGCTGTACTTATTGCAACCCTCAAGTTGCAAGCGTAGGGCTTACTGAAAAGAAAGCGAAAGAAGCAGGGCATGAAGTAAAAGTTGGTAAATTCCCATTCACAGCCAATGGTAAAGCTCATGGTATTGGTGAAGCAAAAGGCTTTGTTAAGTTAGTATTTGATGCAAAATATGGTGAAATTTTAGGGGCTCACTTGATTGGTCCTGAAGTAACTGAAATGATTGGGGAAATTTGTGTTGCAATAGCTGCTGGTGCTACAGCACAAACAATTTTCAAAACAATTCATGCTCATCCAACTCTTAATGAAGCTGTTATGGAAGCTGCTGCTGCTGCTTATGGTGAAGCAGTTAATATTTAGTGTAATAATTCTTTGATTATTTATTTTAAAGCGAATCTTATATAAAAGGTTCGCTTTTTTATTATATATTTTAAAATTATGACTTTAGTCATATTTATTTTACAAAATTTATATTAATTTTGTTTTGTAAAATGGATATACTTATTTAAATGTTAGTATCATGTCTGATGAATTAAAATTAAATACTTTAGAGAGCATCTTAAAAAGTCAAAATGAACAAATCTCAGAACAATATGAAGAGATTTTTCAAATTAAGACTGAATTGTATAATTACAAAAATGCTATATTAAATGCTTCTATTGTTTCTATTACTGACAAGAAGGGATATATAACTTTTGCAAATCAAAATTTTGTCGACATTTCTGGCTATAGTAAAGAAGAGCTTATTGGAAAGTTCCATAATATTGTAAATTCTGGATTACATCCTAAGTCAGTTTGGAATGAAATGTGGAAAACTATAAAAAATGGAAAAATTTGGAGAGGGGAAGTTAGAAATAAAAAGAAAAGTGGTGAGTTTTATTGGGTAGATTCATTTATAATACCTTTTTATGATAATAATGGAAAAATAATAGAATATCTATCTATTCGCAATGATATAACTGATAAAATGAAACATGAAGAGCAAGTTAAACTGTCAGAATTAAGATTAAAAGCAATTTACGAAAGCACATCTGATATTAATATTTTTATTGGTTTAGATTACAAAATCATTTCATTTAACAAAACAGCTTTTGATTTTATTAATATTTTTCTTGGAAAAGAAATTGGTGAAGGTTTAGATTTTTTAGATTTTGTTCATTCAAATTACTTAGAAGAATTCAAGAGTGATTTTGAAAAAGCTAAAAAAGGAAAGCAACTAGAGTTTGAGAGACTTATTCAAAACGAATATAAAGTACCAACTTGGTTTTTAAGAAAGTTAATTCCAGTTAAAGATGATACTGGCGAAATAATAGGTATAGTTTTAGATTCTTCTAATATAGATGAAAGAAAAAAAGCCGAACTATTAATAATTGAAGAAAGAGAAAAGGCTTTAGAAGTTGCAAATTTAAAATCAAATATTTTAAATAACTTAAGTCACGAATTTAGAACGCCAATAAATGGAATATTTGGATTTTCAGAACTTATTCGACAATCTTATCAAGATGAAGATTTAAATGAAATGATTGGTTTTATATACAATTCCGCCAAAAGATTAAACAATACTTTAGAGTCAATTCTTTTGCTTTCTAAATTAGTATCTATTGAGAAATATAAGTTCATAAATTCTAGATTTAATTTAATAGAATTAATTAACAAAATAGCATTAGAATTTAATGAAGAAGTGAAAGATAAAGGTATTTACTTGAATTTTGAATTCCCAAGTAATTTTATACTTGTACATAGTGATGAAGAATTAATTAGGCAGCTTATTTTCGAATTGCTTAGTAATGCTATTAAGTTTACATTGAAAGGTGGGATAATAGTTTATGCTGAACAAATTGATTCTGAAGTAAATATTTTTGTCAGAGATACAGGAGTAGGTATAGATCCCAAATTTAAAGAAGAAATATTTAAAGAGTTTAGGCAGGGAAGCGAAGGATTAAATAGAAATTTTGAAGGAATTGGATTGGGTTTAACAATTTCAGAAAAAATAATAGAGCTTTTAAATGGTAAAATAAGATTTGAAAGTCAATTAAACAAAGGTACTACTTTTTATTTTACTTTTTTAACAATTAACGAAAAATGACAAAACAAAAAATATGGTTCATTACAGGTGTTTCCAAGGGATTAGGCAGAATTTTAGCTGAACAAGTTGCTAAAAATGGCGATATAGCTATTGGTTCATTGAGAAATGAAAACGAGCTGGGAAGTTATAAAGATTTAGTTCCTAACTTTACCTTTGCTGTTTTAATGGATGTTACAAATCATCTGCAAATAGACAATGTCTTTGATGAAATAATTTCTAAGTTTGGTAAAATTGACGTATTAGTTAATAATGCTGGATTTGGATTTATGGGAGCAATTGAAGAGCTCTCGATGGCAGAAATAAAAAATCAATTTGATACTAATGTATTTGGTGCAATGTATATTACTCAAAAAGTACTCCCATCTATGAGACAGAATAAGTTTGGATACATACTTCAATTATCATCAATGGCAGGTTTTCGTTCTGCACCTGGAGTTGGTTTGTATAATGCGAGTAAATATGCTCTTGAGGGTTTTAGCGAAGCGTTATTCCATGAAGTTAAATCTTTAGGAATTAGAGTTGTTATAATTGAACCAGGACCTTTTAGAACAGAATTTGCTGGTACTTCTCTTAAAGTTGCTCAAAATAGGATTAAAGATTATGATTCAACCACTCATCTTAGAATTGATCAAATCTTGGAAGGATCTGGAAAACAAATTGGAGATCCTTTTAAAGCTGTTAAACTTATTATAAGATCAGTTGATGCTGACAATCCACCTTTAAGACTTGTTTTAGGCAAAATTGCTATAAATGCTATAAGACTTAAATTGAAAGAAGTTGAGCAAGATATTTTAGTTTGGGAAGAGCTTAGTGTACAAACTGATTACGATAATTAACTAACAAAAACCACCTTTTGAGGTGGTTTTTGTTAAGTTCTGTTATAAATTTACAAACCTTTATAAGCTTTGTATTGTGCTGAAGTCATCAAAGTATTTAAATCTGATTGAGCAACACCGGTTACTGTTAATACCCAACCTGAGTTATATGGATCATTACTCACTAAAGCTGGATTAATAAAGGCTTCAGTATTCCAATTTAAAAATGTTCCATTAACAGGACTGAATGCTTCAAAAATAGAAGCTTTGTTGATATCAGATACAACAAAAATTCTAGCTTTAGGTGGATGTTTGATTCTAATTGGAATATCTTCTGTTATTAAAGCAGAAGGATTTGAGCTTGGTACTCCAATTTCTGTTACACCAATAATACCAGTTGAATCATCAACCATTTTAATCCACATATCATCTTCAGAGTAATATCTATCACTAGGGAATGATGTTAGTGAAGTCGGTTTTTGGTTTTTACCAGAATTTGATGAGGTATCATTGCCAACAACCTTTGAATCATTTGAACATGAATAGATTGCAAAAGCAAAAAAAGCAATTGCAATTACCGATAGAAAGTCTTTTTTAGACATGCTTGTCATCCTTAAAATATAAAAAATCTATTTGCTTGGTGTAAATTCATATTTTCAGTAAATTGCTGTTAAAATTTTTAAATTTTTTAATTATAACATTTTAAAACTATATGAACTTTTTTTCAAAAATGATTTGTACTTTTTACATACTGTTTTCAATATCAATTCTTAATGCTCAAAACTATCAAGAGCTGGAACATAAATTTAATAATGCAAAAGGTAAGCCAAAAATTGAATTGGGATTAAAACTTTCTGAACTTTACTTAAATACTGATATTAAAAAATCTTTATCCTATGCTCAAAATTCGTTAAGTTTAGCTAATGAAGAAAAATCTAAAGAATTGATTTTAAATGCATATTATAATCTTGGTGGATGTTACTTTGCTATTGACAGTAAATCTGATTTGGCGATTGAAAATTATACAAATGCTTTAGATATTGCAATTTCCTTAAAAAATTATGAAAAGTCTATAGATTTATACAATGTTATAGCTATGATTTATCAAAACAAAGAAATGTATTATAAATCAATTGAGTATTTTAAAAATGCTGAACAAATAGCCATTAAATCTAATATTGAAAATGACAAAGCAGATATTTACAACAATATTGCAATTTCATATAAAAATATTGGTGACCTTGAAAAATCTATTCAATATTACCTTAAGTCATTGAAAATAATGACTAAATCTAAAAATATTGAAGGTGCAAAAAGCTTGTTTAATAATATCGGAAATGTCTATTTACAGTTAGAGAACTTAAGCAAAGCTTTAGAATATTATGAAAAAGCATTAAAAATCACTACCACAACAGAAGTAAATAGTATAAAAGCTAGAATATTAAACAATCTTGCAATTGTAAATCATAAACTTAGGAATTTTGATGAATCAATGTTGTACTATAAACAATCTATAGATATTAAGTTGAAGCTAAATGAAAAGTCTAGTTTATCTACTTCATATTTAAATCTTGGTACTTTATATTTGGAAATAAATGATTTTACAAATGCTTTACTTCAATTCAATCAAGCTTTAAGTTTAAATAAAGTGCTTAATAATAGCCAAGTGGAGGCTAATACTTACAATAAAATTGGTGAACTCTATTTGAAACAAAAAAACTTGCAGGCTGCAAAAGATAATATCGACAAATCTTTTGATATGGCAGTGAAAATAAAAAACAAATATTTGGTTAAAGATTTATATGAAAGATATTCTGAATATTATTTATTAAAAGGTGATCTTAAGAGAAGTCTCCAATTCAAAGACAAATATATTTTAGCAAAAGATTCAATTTACAATATTGACAATAACTTAAAACTTAATGGAATGTTCCAACGGTTTGCAATTGAAGAAAAAGATAAAGAATTAGAAACTGCTAAAAAAGTACAGCGAATTATTGCACTTGAAGCTGAAAATCAAAAATCTTTTTCAATATTTTTAGGTATTATCGTTTTTCTATTATTTGTTTTTGTTTATTTGATTTCCAAAAAATATATCAAAATAAGTAGTTTAGAAAAGGATTTAGAAGAGCAAAATCTTATTTTAAAAAGTGCTGACGAAGCATTAAATATTCAAAATGCTAAGCTAATTGAAACCCAGAAAGAATTAAAAGTTTTACTAGAAGATCAAAAGTCTTTAAACAAATTTAAATCTATATATATCACAACAATAGCTCATGAGTTTAAAAATCCATTAACTGCAATTTTAAATTCGTCATCAAATCTTGAAAAATCGTTCAAGATTCATGATGCTGTTATTTTTAAAAGAAGCATGAATACTGTAAATAGATCTATAAATAGTTTGATTAAGCAAATAGATGAAGCTATGTTTATTGGAAGGAACAATTTAAATAAAGACAAGTATTTGCCTTTTGATATAAATTTGGTTGAATTCATAGAAGAGATTATTGATAGTCAAGAAGCGATTGACAAAAACAAACATATAATTGAATTCAATAAATCAATCGATTTTATAGAAATCTATTTTGACAAAACAGCTTTAGAAAGAATTATTACTAATTTAATTTCAAACGCTTTAAAATATTCAACTAAAAATACAAATGTTGTAGTCTCTGCTTTAGATAGAGAAAATGAGGTTGAAATTTCAGTGGTTGATTTTGGTATAGGTATTCCGAAATCTGAACAGTCTAAACTTTTTGAAAATTTCCATCGTTTTTCTAATGCTGAAAATATTGTTGGAACAGGATTAGGTTTGTCAATTGTTAAAAAAATTGTTGATTTTGTAAAAGGAACAATTGCAGTTGAAAGTGATAAAGACCAAGGAACTAAAATTTCAATCACATTACCAAAAAAGTTTGTAATTAAAGATTAAGCATTTCCAACTATAGTTTTTATTTAAACATAAAGTTACAGCCATATTATGAAAAATATTCTAATAATTTATATAATGTTACTTGTGGTGAATTTGCCAGTTATATCCGCTGATGAATTCAAAGAATCCTCATTAGAAGCAGGGATTAATCATATATATCTTAACGCTTTTTTAGATGGTGGTGGTTGTGCCTTTTTTGATTATGATAATGATGGTTATATTGATTTATACATAACAGGTGGTATGCAAAGAGACAAATTATTTCATAATAATGGCGATGGAACTTTTGAAGAATTAGGGTTGAAGATTGGTTTAAAAGATGGTAATGCTCTTGCTTCACAAGGAGTTGCAATAGCTGATATAAATAATGATGGCTTTGATGATATTTATGTTTCTTGTTTTACTGGAGGTGGAGACATTTTGTACAGAAATAATGGCAATGGCACTTTCACAGATATTAGTGAAAAATCTGGAATTCTTAAACATAAAAAATGGTCAACATCTGTTACTTTTGGTGATTTTAATCTTGATGGATTTCTTGATATTTTTGTTGCTACTTATGCTACCAATACTCAAAATATTACTTATCAAAAAAACATTCTATGGATGAATAATAAAGATGAAACATTTACTGAAAAGACTGATGAATATGGTATTCATGGCAAGGGTTATAGTCTGTCTGTAGTATCAACTGATACAGATGGTGATAATGATATGGATATAATGGTTGCTAACGACTTCGGTTATATTGCTTGGCCAGATGTACTTTATAGAAATGATTACCCTTCGGCTACATTTTCTGATATTAGTAAAGAAGCTGGATTTGATGCAGCAATTAATGGTATGGGGATTGGAGTTGGGGACTTTGACGAAGATGGAGACTTGGATTATTATGTTACTAATATTGGTAAAAATCTTCTTTATAGAAATGATGGGCATAATAATTTTGTAAACGTTGCTCCAAAAGCTGGAGTGGAACATGGTTTTGTAAATAGTCAAAAGACTACCTCTTGGAGTCCAATATTTTTTGATTATGATAACGACACTCATTTGGATTTGTACTTTACTTCAGGATATGTTGGTGAGCCCAACTCATCTTTCGAAGATCCGAACAAGCTTTACCATAGCAATGGAGATGGAACTTTTAAAGATGTTTCTGAAAAATATGATATGGAGGATTTATCAAAATCAAGGGGAAGTATAGTTGGGGATATTGATAATGATGGTCTGTTAGATTTGTTTGTTGTAAATCTTGAATCCGACTTTGAAACAACTAATCATTGCAGACTTTATAAAAACAAATTTAAATCGGCAAAAAACAATTGGTTTAAAGTTAAAACTCAAGGAACTAAATCAAATCGAAACGGAATTGGTGCAAAAGTATTCCTTTTTGCTGGAGGCACAAAATATATTAGAGAAATAGATGGCGGATCAGGTCACATGTCACATAATTCTCAAATTGCACATTGGGGACTTGGTAAAATAAAAAAAATCGATTCAATTACTGTAATTTGGCCTGGAGGATTGAATGAGAAATTTGGTTTTTTCGCACCAAATCAATTGCTTACTATTGTTGAGAAAACAAAAATATTTGTAACAAATGTTTGCAATTACGAAATTTGTAGTGGAGAAACATTGTTTGGCAAAATAAGAACTAAAAATGAGATTGAAGATATTACACTTAAATCATTTTACGGTTATGACAGTTTAATAAAAGCTCATATAAAGGTGAAACCAAGTTATTCAAGTACTAAAAATATTGGAATTTGTTTAGGTGAAAAATACAATAAAATTAAGTTAAAAAATGACACTACTTTTATAAAAAAATACAAGTCAAATAATTTCTGTGATAGTATTATTGTTGAAAATATTTTTGTAAATAAACAAACTGATTTTTCTCAAACACTAACCTTTTGTGAAAATGCAAATTACGAAGGAATTAATTACAACAATTCTACCACAATCACTAAAAAACTTAAAAGTATTACTGGATGTGATAGTAATGTATCAATAAAATTAATTGTAAATAAAGCTTACCAATCAAATTACAACGTTTCATTATGTGAAGGCGAATCATTCAAAGGTATTCCATATATTTACAACAAAGAAATAATTGAGAAATACAAAACTTTTGAAGGTTGTGATAGTACAGTAAAAATCAATATAAACATTTTGAAGAAAGCTGTATTTAACCTTGATACAACTATTTTTGTGGGACAATCTTACAATGGTGTACTTTATAACAAAATTGAGAAAGTAAGTTTATTTAACAAGTTCCCTAAAGCTGGACAAAATGGATGTGATAGTATATTAGTAACTAACTTAATTGTCAAAAACCCAGAAGGAGTATTTGAAGGCAACAATTCTAATTTTGAACTCTCAGTTGCTCAAAATAAATCAAATGGGACTTATGCAGTTACTTTTAAACTTCTTAATGATGGTGTTTTTACAATTAGTTTGTTCTCAAAAAGTTTAGATAAAATTGCTGATTTAATAAATGAAAACGGTAAAAAAGGAGAAATTAAAAAAGAGTTAAATTTAAATTCTTTTGGTTTCAAAAAAGGAACTTATTTTATTCGAGTTACTCAAAATAATAAGTTCCAAGATTTTAAATTTGAACTCGGGAATTAATATTTCTCAGAGTTTGGGTGAAAAGTTCGCCAACTATGCCAGAACTCTTGTGAAGCCTGTATAGGTTTTAATTTGTTACCTGAAGAATTGATTTGTTCACCTGCAAAGTTGTACTTATTATTTTGATAAAGAATAATATCTTTTTCAATAGTAAATTGCTCATTTGAATTTCTTTCAAAAGCAACAAAACTCATATTGTCATTTGATAAAATAATTGCTATTGGTATATTATTTATATTATCATTTATAATTCTAGATTTCTTTAATAAATTCCAATCATAAGCTTTACTCGATTTACCAATTTGAATACCTACAATCCAAGACTTCTCTCTCCACGAAAGAGTATCGGATCTTGTCAAACTACCTTTAGTATTACCTCTTTCATATCTTCCTACCAAATCAACTTCACCTTTTGAAGCATCATCTAACTGCATTACTTTCCCATTTGGATAAAGTTCAAACCATTTTTTTAATGTAATTTGTTTTGAGTGAATTTGTGGTAGAAACTTACCTTTGAGTTCACCAGTTATTGCTTCACCATTCGCTTGTCTCCACCAGCTTTTTGTTGTGTAATCTTCAAACATTGCATTAAAATGATCCATTCCAACCAAACGGAACTTTTCTAACTTACCCATAACTAATGGTTCAAAAGCTGCACCGGTTCTACAAACACTACAATAAGTGACTATTATTGGATTTCCACCAATTACATCTTCAACTTGATGATGGTAAATTAAGTATCTAATTGGATATGCTTTAGCTTCACCATTATAAACTACCCCAATAATAACTGCATTGCTGTCAACTTTGTTTTCCAAATTTGATTTAAAAGTAAGTATAGTAGGTTGCAAAAACATGTGGTCAGCAGTCATCTTAAAATTAAAAAGATAAGTTACTCCAGCCCAAATTAATATAGGAATAAATGGTACCCATTTCCATCGAATTTGAAATGCATTTCTTATTCCAGTTAATGTTATGACACCAAATAATATTCTAAATACCCACCTATAAGAATACAAAAAATAAGCTAAATCAATACTTTCACCTTTTTGACTACCAGGCATAGGCATTATAAAATAAACATTTAATATTTCAAATAATGTTAAAGCCAAAAGTCCTAAATAAAATATTTTTTTCATTTATATTTGATTATAGTTCAACATTTACAAATATACAAATTATTTGAAACTAAATACTTAGGAAAATAAAACAAAAATATATAAATTGTAATATTATAAAAATCATTTTGGAAATATGTGCCACATATTAAGTTAAACAATCAGCTTCCAGGAATTACTGGATTACTTGAATATAGATTAGATACTGCTTTACCAATTCGAGAGCTAACTGAAATACTTCTTAGACAAGAAAATTCACTAACTAGGGGTGAAAGAGAGCTTATAGCTTCTTTGGTTTCGTCAAAAAATGAATGTTTTTATTGCACAAATGCTCACGTTACAGTTACTAATCAACTTTTAGGAGAAGAAGAAACTACTCACTGTGTCATTCATAATGATATAGATTCTGCAAAAATTAGTGATAAAATGAAAGCACTTCTTAAAATTGCTCTGCAAGTTCAAAAAAGTGGTAAAGAAGTTACAAAAGTAGCTATCAAAAATGCAAAAGATTGTGGAGCAAATGATAATGAAATTCATGATACAGTCTTAATTGCTTCTTTATTTTGCTTATATAATAAATATGTAGATGGAATGGCTACTATAGCACCTAAGGAACAAGAATATTATAACCAATTGGGACACAAAATTGTTGATTTTGGATATAATAGAAGACCTCAAAATTTACCTAAAATAAAACATTAAAAATATTATGCCTCATATAAAATTAGATGAAAATTTGGCTGGAATTAGAAGTCTTGCTCAATTTAGACCAGATACTGGCAAAGCACTTTACGACTTAGCTCAAGCATTATTAAAACAAAATTCTTCATTAGGAGAGGCTGATAGTGAATTAATTGCAACTTTTGTTTCTCATTTAAACGGTTGTCATTATTGCAAATCATCTCATGGTTCGGTTGCAAAATATCTTTATGGTGATAATGCTTCAACAGTAGATAAAGTGATGGAAGATTATCAAAATGCACCTATTCCTGAAAAATTAAAAGCACTTTTAACTATTGCAAAAGCTGTTCAAAAAGATGCTAGAACTGTTACTACAGAGATAGTTGATGAAGCAAAAGCACTTGGTGCTAGCGACAGAGAAATCCACGATACTGTATTAATTTCAGCAGCATTTTGTATGTATAATCGATATGTTGATGGGCTTGCTACTATCAGTCCCACCGACCCTGCATATTATGAGCCTATGGGCGAACGATTAGCTAAATTTGGATATGTGCCACCTCAAAAATAAAAAATATTTTAAATTGCAAATACAAAAATCCATTCAGCTAATTAAAAACACTCATTCTTGAAATGAGTATATGACAAATTGCATTTGTGATTTACCTAACCACCTCAAACTTAAAAACAGTTCCATTTTGTTTTAGTTTGCAGTAATAAATCCCTGTAATTAAGTTTTGAAGCTTAATACATGTTTCTTTATTTTCAATTTTTTGAGTAAGTAGGTTTTGTCCCATCAAGTCATATATTTCTAGTTCCTCATTAATAAGTGGCTCACTACTAAGTTTTAAATTAAGTATATCTTGGCTCGGATTTGGGTAGTAACTTGTGTTGCTTATAGTTGATGAGTTGTCTTTTACTGATGTCCCTAACGATTTGTATTTTAATAAATAGCCTTTGTATCCTATAGCCCAACCATTATCTTTATCAAAAAAATACAAACCAGAATAAACAGTTATATCGTCATTTAGTTGCTTAGTCCAAGTTTTTCCTCCATTTGTAGTATTTAACAAAACACCATATTTACTTGTAGCCCAACCATTATTCAAATCTGAAAACATAATTTTTATTACATGCTCTTTTGTGCTACTTTCTTGTTTAATCCAATTTTTACCACCGTTATTAGTATGAATAATAGTTCCATTAAACCCTGAAATCCAGCCATTATCTTTATCGAGAAAATAAACACTTAATAATTTAGGATATGTCAAAGTATCTTGAATTATCCATTTTACTCCAGCGTTTGTTGTTTGTACAATTAAGCAAGAGGTGTCTCCTCCAACTGCCCAACCATAATTAGATATAAAGTAGATATCAGATAGTTCTTTTGATGCTTTATATATTGAATCCCAAGTATTGCCTTGGTTTGAAGTTTTGTAAATTGTACCTCTTGAACCTAATATCCAACCAAAATAATCATTAAACAAATTAATGGTATAAAAATCTT
>JAPLFM010000062.1 GCA_026390675.1 Candidatus Kapaibacterium sp.
AGTACAAGTGATTGGTCAAATTCATGGCAATTTAGAACTACTGTAGATAGACCTAAATTAAGATATCCTAACAAAGGTTCTAAAACAGAAGATATTGATCTAATAAGTAGATGGGATACTGTAAAAGAAGCAACTGATTATGCTTTTGAACTTTCAAAATCAAAGGGCTTCACTTCAATAATATATTCTTCAACTAAAACTACTGATTTAGATAAACAGAATTTAAATAATTTAGAATTTAATACTACATATTATTGGCACGTAAGAGGTAAAAATGTTGAAGGTTTAGGAGAGTGGTCTGAAGAATGGGATTTCAAAACTGGAGTTCAGCCACCAATACTAGTTGCTCCTGATAGTGGAAAAGCAAATATGCCAACAACTGTTATTTTTAGATGGAACGCTAGTAAAAAAGCAACTTCGTATCATTTACAAGTTTCAGAAAAAGCAGATTTTTCAAGCTTACATTTTGATAGTTCTACTTTGACTGATGTGCAACAAGAAGTAAAAGGCTTAAGTAAATACACAACTTATTACTGGAGAGTTCTTACAAAGGTTGATGCATTTGAAAGTACTTACGGAAATGTTTGGAATATCAAAACTCTTATGGACACAACTAAGTTATTAGAGCCTTTAAATAAAGCACAAGATTTGGCTACAAGTGTATATCTTAAATGGCTACCAACAAAAGGAGCTATTTCTTATGAATTGCAAGTTTCTAGAAATGAAACTTATACTAATATTATGTATGATTCTAGTATTACCGAAACTCAAAAAGACATAAAATTCCCTCCTGATTCAACTTTTTATTGGAGAATTAAAGCAAAGTCATTGGAAGGAAGTAATGAATGGTCAGATCAATGGAGCTTTAAGATTTCAAAAAGTAGTGTAGAAGAGGATTTAGCATCAAATTCATTTGTTTTTTATCCAAACCCTTTTGATGATAATTTAACTATTAATTTTAGCTTAATCAAAGATGCAAAAGTTCAGATTAAAGTAATAGATGTTTCTGGTAGAGAGGTTGCGATACTTAAAGATAGTTATGTAATGGCTGGAGAACAAAAATTAGAATGGAAACCAATTGGAATTTCAAAAGGTATTTACTTCCTTCATATCAAAATTGGTAATAGTATTAGTTTGAGAGAAGTCAAATTCGGTAAATAAAATTTATTTTTTTAAGTTATTTTAAAACTGCTCTACTAATTAATGTAGAGCAGTTTTTTTTTTGGAATTTTGGAATTAATATTTCGTATATTTGCAAATTCAATAATATTATTTAAAACAATAAATGTGAGCAAATGTATGTTACTTTTTAAGAAAATACAAAGTTTCAATCTCTTTTTGATACTATCTTTTATTTTGGCTTTAAATATCTCAAAAGCACAAGATTCATTTGGACAACTTTCAGGTCCAGATGGTGGAGAAATAAAAACATTAACAGTAGGTGCTTCGGACGCAATTTATGCGGGTACATGGGGCAACGGGATAATGAGATCCTTAAATAGTGGAACTTCATGGACAGTAATCAGTACTGGTTTAAATAATATGTATATTACGGATATAAAATATACATCGCAGAGTTTGTTATTCGCTTCAACTTGGGGTGGCGGAATCTTTAGATCAAATGATAATGGTGGAACTTGGACTGAGCAAAATAGTGGTTTAACAAATTTGAAAGTTAAATGTTTGCTTGTAAAAACAAAAGATACTTTATTCGCTGGTACATATGGGGATGGTGTTTTTAGATCTACTGATGCTGGAATAACTTGGAAACAAAGCTCTTTTGGGTTAACATATCAAGATGTTAATTGCTTAACGGTAACTAGAGGTGGCACAATTGTAATTGGTACTTATGGTGGTGGTATCTTTCTTTCTACAAATAATGGAGACAGTTGGAAAAATAATAATGGAGGTGTTGGGTCAAAATTTATCAATACTTTTTACTATAGAAAAGATAGTGTTACTGTTGTAGCAACAAATGGAAAGGGCTTATATATAACTGATAATGATGCAAAAAGTTGGTATGAATTTCAAGATGCATTTGATTCTAAAATTGAAGATCAAAATATAACTTGCTTGACTACTCTTACTTTAAAAGGTATAAATGAGTTTATTGTTGGTACTCGATCTAAAGGAGTATATTATTATACCTCAGTCAGCTATGATCAGTTTAGAACATCTAGTATTATTTCAGGTGGTGTTAATGCAATTGTTAAACTCTCGAATGGCGATTTGATTGCTGCTATACCAAGAAGGGGAATATACAAATCTACAGATGGAGGGGTAATTTGGACTTATGTTTCACAAGGATTTAATCAAGTGAAAGATATATATAAATTATTTAAACCTAAAGGTAGTTTGATGTTTGCTTCTGCAAAAGATGGTGGACTTTTCCGTTCAATTGATAATGGGACAACATGGTCACTTTCTGGATTTGCAGGTCAAAAAATTCAAGATTTGATAATTACTTCTTCAAATAAAGTTTTAGTAGAAATTAACAAAAGTCCAGCTGATGCAATGTGGTCTTCTCTTGATAGTGGTAAAACTTGGTTGATTAATCCTGGTGCTGCTGATACAGTTCTAAGTTTACTTGAGTTATCAAATAATGATATTATTGCTTACTATTTTCGACAGCCTGCTGTAACTCCTCCTACTCAACCTGATCCAAGAGTTAGAATGAAAAGATCAACAGATGGTGGTGCAACATTTGCTGAAATATTACCATCACCTAATATTAAAGGTCAAGATGCTAAATTTATTCAAAGATCAAATGGTAATATATTTGGATATATTACAAATATAGGTGTACCTTCATTATACAAATCTATTAATAATGGTACTTCATATACTATTTTAAATGGGTTTTCAGCAACAGTTACTGCAAAAGATATTAAATCCTCGCCAGATAACACTCTCTATTTTGGAACTAGTAATGGCCTTTATAAGTCAACTAATGATGGTCTAACTTGGCCTCTTGACATTATGGGGTTTGTAAGTCCAAATACATCAGCTAATCCATTTGTTAACAATATTGCTATAAAATCTAATAGTGAATTATATGCAGCCACAGATAATACAGATGGTTTTTATAAAACATCGGATACTGGTCAAAATTGGGATTCTTTAAATAGCAGCTTTACTGTTGCAGATGTTCAATCTGTTGTACTTAATTCAGACAATGATGTTTATATATCTACTTCTTCGCTTTATAAAATGGTAAATCCTACATCAATGGGGGTTCCATTACTTAATGTACCAATTGATATGAA
>JAPLFM010000056.1 GCA_026390675.1 Candidatus Kapaibacterium sp.
AACCATTTATTTCAATTGAGCAATTTGGGTTCAATTTGAATAAAAAAAATTATAAATAACTTTAATATAGTAATTTGTTTTCTATTTTGAGTAAATTTGAATAAATATTTATGTAATAAATTAAGAATTTTATGAACTTAGCATTAGTTTTAACAAATGATTGGGAGCTATTTGGAGATGGTAGCGGAGACTATTTCGAAATACAACATAAGCCAACTCTAGATTTATTAAATGTTTTAAAAGATCATAATGCTAAAATTACATTAATGGCTGAAGTAGCTCAGCAATTTGGTTTTCAATCAATTTCGCAACAATACCCTTGGGCAAACGATGTTTCAATAGCTTGGGAAGAAATAGTAAAACAAACTATCAGTATGGGCAATGATGTACAATTGCATTATCATCCTCAATGGATTGGAGCAAACTATGATGGTCAAAAGTGGGGTTTAAATGAAAAGCATTGGTCGATAGCTCATCTTGAAAAATATGAAATTAAAGATATTCTTTCTACTGCTAAAATTTATCTTGAAAGCTTAATCAAAGAAGTAAAACCTGATTACAAATGTATTGGATTTCGTGCTGGTGCCTACTATATTGAACCATCAAAATATGTGATTGAAGTATTAAAAGAAATAGAAATTCTTTGCGATTCATCAGTTACAAAAGGATTGAATACAAAGGGATTCTTTGATTATAGAGATGCATCAAACAATATTATTCCATGGCAAATTAGTAATCAATCAGTTAAATACTCTGGGGATTCTGGTATGATTGAGTTCCCTATTTATTCTGAAATTGGATTTGAATCTCCAGCAATAAAGAAATTTTTCCCAAAACTTTACTATTTGATACGATATGGAATTGATATAAATGATAGAGAGTTGCTTTGGGCAAAAGAAAGAGATAAAATCAAAGGAGTTAGATATCCAAGAAGCAATAGAGTTTACAAAAAAAATGAAGCCAAAGATATTAATCATTATGTAAAACAAATCTTAGGCAAACAAGCCATTCAACTTGATTATGACTATATGCCAGCTTCAGTTTTTGTAAAAGTATTAGAAAATGTTTTTAATCACCCTGAAGTTAAAAAGCTTAGAAACAAAAATATAACTATTCCAGTAATAGCATCTGGTCATATTAAAGATGCATTTAGTAATGACAATTTAAAGTGGATTCTTGAAAAGATAAATAAAAATTTAGAAAACGAAGTAAAATATTGGACACTTACTGAAGCTTATAACAATTACAAGCCTTCAATATTATAGCTTAAACAAACTCCATGTGCATATCTACATTTCTTACACTATGAGTTAAAGCACCAATTGAAATTGCATTTATTCCAGTAGTAACGTATTTATTTAAGTTACTCAAAGTTATCCCACCAGATGATTCAATAAATATTTTATCTCCTTTAGGAGCATTTCGAATTATTTTTACTGCTTGAATAGTTTTAGTTTTGTTCATATTATCTAATAAAAACCCTTCTACCCCAGCATCCAGACCTTCATAAATTTGTTCAAATGTATCAACTTCTAATTCAATTGGCTGTGTTTTAACAAAGCTTCTTATCTGTTCTACTGCATCTTTAACACTACCTGCTAAAGCGATATGATTATCTTTAATCATTATTCCTGAAGATAAATCTAATCTATGATTATGACCACCTCCAACTCTTACAGCATATTTATCGAAAAGCCTCATACCGGGCATTGTTTTGCGAGTATCTAAAATCTTTACATTGTGTGGTTTAGCAATTTCAACATATTTTGCAGTTTGAGTAGCTATCCCACTTAATCTTTGTAACAAGTTTAACAAAGATATTTCCTTAGTTAAGATTTCTCCACCTCTACCTTTAATTGTTGCTAAAAGTTCATCTTTTTTTGCAGTATCACCATCTTTCTTTTTTAATTCAATTTCAAAACTTGAATTAAAAAAGAATTTAATAATTTCTAAACCTGCAACAATTATATCCTCTTGAGCTTGAATATATGCAACAATATTCTTACTTCCACTTATAAGTGGGTTTGTTGTAATATCACCATTTGGCATATCTTCGAGCAAGTATTCTTTTATTTTCTCTTTAAGATATGATTCGGGTAAAGCTGAAATTTGACTGTATTCTATCACTTAAATCTACAATTATTTGTTATTTGATACCAAGTTTCGTTTTTATTTTTTCTAATAATCTAGTTTCGAAAATACCATTTGATTTCCAAAAATGGATTTCGTTTGTTACAAAACTTTCCATTCCACTAATGTCAGCTTTGATCAATAGATCTACAGCACCATCATCATATTCTTTAAGGTAAACTTTATATTGGATACGACCATTTTCCCAAATTCCACCACGTATCACAGGTAATTTGTAGCTATAAACTTTAAGAGTATCAAATGCTTGGTCTTTACCATCTACAAAAACACAGAAATCTGATTCCACTTTTCCTTTTAGTAAGCCATTGTTTTTTTCATCTGGTTTTATTGTTTTAGTTCCAACTTGGCATTTTCCATCTTCAACAATTTTAACTATTACATCAAAAATTTCTTCGGTAGTTTTACTTCCACCTGCTGGTACTTTTATTTCATATTTTTCTTTATAAAATTTCAAATGCTCAGGTACTTCTTCCTTAACATCTTTCATTTCTTCCATTTTTTCTTCTTTAATCTCTGGCTTTTTTTCTTCTTTTGGCTCTTCCATTTTCATTTCTTGAGCAAATGAGTAGTTACTATTTGTAAGTAACAAACCAAATAGTAGTAGTATTATTTTTAGAACTTTCATCAATACACCTTATATTATTCCAATGCTTTTGAAATTACTCGAGCATTGCCAATTATTAAATCAGAATATCTTTTCTTTTGTTTACTTCCAAATAAGTCAATATAGTATAGATAAGCACCAATAGCATAACTATTATTTTTGTCATTAATATTTTGCATTTCTTTAAATGCAAAAATAACTTTTTTTGACAAAGGATTTGCTAAAACTTTTAAACTTTCAATTAAAGTTAAATTTTCAGGATTGGTAATTGAAGCATTGCTTAGTATATTTAGATTGTTTCTTTTTGCAAAATACTCTAATCCTAAACCAAAAGTCAAAATTTTCTTTCCACGATGTTTAGACATGTAATTTTTAACTTGAGTATTTATTAAATCTAATCTATCTGAAAAAATACTTGCATTAGCCTTAAAATCATTTGCATTTTCTGGGTCAATTTTAGATAAAGTATCAGCAAGTTTTGATAATATTCCTTTTACAGTCATCGGGTCAAGCCAAAAATAAGGATTTACTATTGAATTGCTATCGCTTGCAGTTTTACTTATTCCTTCATTGCCAATCATTTTTACCATAGAGAATTTGCTTACACCACTTAACTTTGAAACCCAAGTATCTAATTCATCAGACGAGTAAAATAATGCACTTGCTGAACTGATTTGAGTTAGTAAAATCGCACCCGGTTCATATTTGGTTGGATCTTTAACATCAGCTACTGATACAACTCTTCCTTTGGTTCCAACAACTTCTTTTATTATTTCACCTAAAAAATTGTTCGAAACAACATACAAATTTGTTGCAAATAAGTTTATACTGCAAAGAAAGTAAAATAATAGTAGTTTGTAAAATTTCATTTAAATCAAATTAGTACTAATAAGTATTTACAAAAATATATATTTTAATATGTTTATACCAATTATATTCTTGTTTATTTGCAAAAAAACAAAAAGTTGTTAAAAAAATCACTCAGAAAAATATATTTGTATTTGATAAACAAGATAAATATCATTTTTTTCAAATTAATCTCTTATATTGCATATTGTTTAGCAAGGTAAAATCTCAAATAATTTTCTATTTGTAAATTTAAAGAAACATCTATAATATGTCAAAAAGTAAATATATACCTCATGCTTGGGAAAGCGTTAGTTGCCCTTTTTGCAATTCATATATAAGTGAATTATATGAAAATTTTGGTCCGGAATTACAGTATGTATATACTAAATGTTTAAAATGTGAGTTGATTTACCAATCTCCTAGACCAAAGTATGATGAAGTATTTATAAATGCTGCTTATGGTGAGTATTTTTCCTTTGATCCAAATTACAAATATCCACAATTAAATCTTGATGGCTGGAATAAAGAATTACAAGAAATAATGAAGTTTGATAATTTAAAAACAAGCATTCTTGATATTGGCTCTTGTATGGGTGATTTTCTTAAAGTTGCTAAAAAGTATTATTCTGATTGTGTTGGAATTGAAGTAGCTGAAAATATGGCGAAATTCACTGAAGATAAATTAAATGTAAAAGTGCTTGTGGGCGAATTTCTTAATTTAGAATACAATCAAAAGTTTTCTTGCATTCACATGAGCCATGTTATAGAACATATACCCAATCCAAAAGATTGGCTTGAAAAGTCTAGAGAAATTCTTATTGATGGTGGTGTTTTAGCAATGAGTATTCCGAATATGTATTCTTTAGATAGAAAAATAAAATTGTTCTTGAAAAGAATTGGTGTAAGAAAAGATAATTGGAAAGATAATACTCGTACTCCTGATCACCTTTTCGAACCTAATATTCCAAGTTTGGTTAAATTTTTCAACGACAACGGTTTTCAAATCTTAGAATATTATACATATAGCAGAAAGGATATGGACGCAAGTTCTTGGTTTGGGAAAATTTATAACCGAAAACTTAAACAAGGTAGCAATCTAAGATTTTTTGTAACTCCTGTTAAATAAAAACCATTATTTAGATTTGGTCTTAAAAATCCCTTCTCACACGATTGTGTGTTTAGAGGAGTGGCTGGCTAAAAGCTTTGGCGGGGTGTTATATTTGTCCTCCCACACTGTTGTGTGTGGCGGAAGTGTCAGTCTATGACTGACGAAGGTGGTTATTCTTCTTAAAAAAGCTGTCATTTCAAACAGCTTTAAATTCATAATTCATAATTCATAATTCATAATTCATAATTACTTAACCACTTCAAACTTAAAAACAGTACCATTATGTTTTAGCTTGCAGTAGTAAATCCCTGTATTTAGCTTTTGTATATTTATACTTGTTTGAATATTATAAATTTTTTGAGTTAGCAAGTTCTGACCCATCAAATCAAAAACTTCTATTTCTTCATTTGCAAGTGGCTCACCGATGAGCTTTATATTTAGAATATCTTTACTTGGGTTTGGGTAATAGCTAATGTTGTTAATTGTTGTTTGGTTGTCTTCAACAGATGATTTTCCTTCTAAATTCTCTAAGTCAATTACAACTACTTTCTTTTTACCAAATTTATTCATTTTCATTATTACACAGTTTCTATTTGGCTTCATATAACCGTAATAAATAATTTCACCATCTCCTGTGGCTGTTATACCTCCTACATTTGCCCACATTCGAACAAGTTGTTTCATATTACCACAATTTGTATCCATACGGTAATAACCAGATTTATTTCTTGCCTCAATAGATGTACTATCCCAAGATGTAAAATTAAAATTTGGATTTTCAATTTCCTTAATATGCCTAACATTAAGATAAATAAAAATTTCATTATTTTTGGTTATTCTTATTTTATTTCCAAGGGTACGACTATAACTAGGTTCATTAATTCTAACATTATAATGATCTGGGTTATCGAATTTGATTTTACTTTCAGAAAATACATTAAAATTCGTATCCATTTTGTAAAATGAACAATAGTCCAAATCTCGAGAACCCAAACCAACTTTACATTCATTTGTATAAATATAATTTGGATTTTTAAGACAAACAAAATATTTTTCATTTCCAAATACTGTGTAAGGAAGCGAATACTTTTTGAAATCTTCAATTTTAAGATTTATCTTTTCAGTTACATGAGAATTATTTTTCAAAGACTTTAAAAAATCATAATAATACAATGAGGAGTCCTTTTTATCATATTCATTATTTTGATAATATATTCTACCCCTTGAATCTATATCTAATGCGTTACCAATTCCCTTGCCATCTAAATACAATTTGTACTCATGGCTGTTTACATTGTAAATATTCAAAAGACCTTTTCCATTTTCATAAAGTACAAATACTAAATATCTTGAATCTGGACTCCATGAAAAATCATAACCTACATGCCCTATTGTGTCATAATCATCTGTTTGTAAATTATAAATATAAAAATTATTCCGAGTAATAAAAGCAATGTAACTCCCATCAGGTGAAACTTTTAATCCATATAATTCAGTTTCTAAATGTTGAAATTCCTCTAAGCCGTCATCTTTATTTATAAATAATCCAAACCCACCTGGTTCTAATTTCTCTTCAGTTACATACTCATCAGAATGTAATGAGATGTAAGAAAATAAAACTACTATTAGTATTAATTTATTCAACATTTATTTTGCCTATGTATTGCTTTTTGTCAAGTATCATTTTTTGATTATTTTGAAGCATTTCCCAATTTCTTAATTTGTATATTTTTTAATAACGTATTCATTTGACTTATAGCAATTGAATTTAAAGTAATTAACCTCTCTTTTTGAGATTTACCTTGCTGAATTAATACTGCATTCAAACTTTCTAAATTTGATAATATTACTAATTGTTCCAATGTCGCATAATCTCGTATATTTCCAGATAGACTTGGGCTTTTTTCTCTCCATATTTTTGCAGTAATACCAAATAATGCAACATTTAATAAGTCTGCTTCATTTGAATATACTAAATTTATTTGATCTTTATTTAACAATTTGGGAATTAAATTCTCTTTTATTGCATCAGTATGAATAGTATAATTTATTTTCGATAATGTTCTTTGAAAACTCCAATCTAAATTTAATCTTTGATTTTCATCATCTTTTAACCTTTGAAATTCTTGAATAAGATATAATTTAAATTCTGCACTTATCCAAGATGCAAATTCAAAAGCTATATCTTTATGAGCAAATGTCCCACCTCCATATCTTCCCGATTTAGATTTTATACCAATTGCATTTGTATTTTCAATCCATTTTAGAGGTGTTAAAACAAATGAATTTGACCCAGCTTCATTTTTAAAGGTGTCGAAATAGACACGGTTAAAATTTGGGTTATTAAGCAATTCCCAAAAACCAAGAAATTCAATAGTATATCTTGTTTTCATCCAATTTTGAATAACAAAACGAGGATCATCAGAATTCTTTGATTTAGCTATATCGGTTAGAGAAATATAATCATTTCCATTTGTAATTGATACATTAATCTCAACTCCTTTGACATAAATCGATGTGTTTTTACTCATTTTATAACACTTTTAAACTCAACAAACACAAATTTAACTAATTAAAATACTAAATACTAATTGATTTTTAGAGAACTTACTTTTTTGGAAATTATTACTAAACCCTTTGCAAACCGTTTGCAAACCGTTTTAAAATGGATTCCATTGAGTTAGATTCATTTCCTATATTTTCGTTTTAACTTTTTAAAACATTCAGGAAAAACAAAATGAAACCCATCACAAATCCAATCTGTCAGTTAGATAATGAATCTCAAGAAAATTTCGACTTATTCCTAAAATTTGTTGATTTAGGATCAATTAGTAATGTTTATGCAAGAATACAAGGCAAATTTAGTATGAGAAAGTTGTATTATCTTGCTAAGCAA
>JAPLFM010000115.1 GCA_026390675.1 Candidatus Kapaibacterium sp.
AGATAGATAGATAGATAGAATATATTTGTTTTAATCAATATAAAACATTATATTTGAATTAATATAAAAATTAATTGAGCAAAACTATTGGGTTCTGTTTTGCAAGAAATTTTAAAAATCAATTTTTAGAACCCACCTTAAGTTAATACATCGTCGATAATTTATGAACTACAATAAAGATTATATTTTCGATATTCTGGAAGAAGTCAAAGACCCAGAATTACCACTTCTTTCAATAAATGATATGGGCATTTTGAGAGATGTTGTTTTTAACAAAATCAATGATGAAGTGAGTGTTATCATAACTCCTACTTATTCTGGTTGTCCAGCTATGCGTGTAATTGAGGAAGACATTGTTACTTTTCTTAATGCAAAAGGGTATGACAAAGTAAAAGTCAATATGGTTTTTTCTCCTGCTTGGACAACAGATTGGATGAGCGACAAGGCTAAAAATGGTTTAAAGCAAATGGGTATTGCTCCACCAATTGGCAAATCAGATGATAACATATTTACAATTTTAGAAACTCAAAGACAATTGGATTGTCCTTTTTGCAATTCCAACAATACAATCAAAAAAGCAGAATTCTCAGCAACAGCTTGCAAAGCATTATATTATTGTAATTCATGTCAACAAGCTTTCGAACACTTTAAATGTCATTAATAACATATTAATCCTTTTTTAATTCTCAACTTCAATAACATCTGGTAAAGGGAACTTATGATTGAACTCAATTCCAGCAAGCCATTTCTTCAAATGAGACTGAATTAATTCTGTTACTTCTTCCCTTTTATTTTCATTTTGTTTTATTTTCCCTCGCAATTCTTTATAATTAATTGGATCCCACTTAACATCACGGATAAGTAAGTCTGTGAAAGCATGCTTTGCACAATCTTCACTACAAAAACCAAGATGCTTCCTATAAGCCTTTGGTTTGGCTATAATTTGGGCATTACAAGGCCCATATCTACAATTATGGTAATCTTCGTTAGGTTCTCCAGTGAAATGGCATCTGGATATAATTCTATGCGTTTTTTCATCACCTACTTGAGAACTTATTCTATCATCAAAAGTGTAAAGATTGCCTAACCAATTTCCATCATTGTATGAATTTACATATTTAACTACACCACCATCGAGTTGATAAACACCAGGTAAGCCGTGTTGGTCTAATAAAACTGAAAGTTTTTCACAACGAATTCCACCAGTACAATACATTATAATCTCTTTACCAGCAAACTGTTCTTTATATTTATCTACAAATTGAGTAACTTCTCTAAATGAAATTGTATCTGCTGGGACTGCATTTTTGAAATGACCTAATTTAAACTCGTAATTATTTCTCATATCTAAAATTGCATATTTATCTTCACCAGAATCCATTATTCTTTTAAATTCATCAACTGATAATTTTCTTTTTGATTTTAAAATTTCTTCAGCTTTATAAACAACTCCTAATGCAACAATTTCTTTTCTATATCTAACTATCATTTTAGGGAATTTGTGTTCATCTACTTTAACAGCTTTGATATCAATATCTGGTATATCTTTAAAGTACAAACTATTTTCTAAGAACATCCTGTAAGCTTGCTCCTGACCTTTGTTGCAAGTTATTTGTGCATTTATTCCTTCTTCTCCAATAAAAATTCTTCCTCGCATACCAATATCTTGACAATATTGTTTTTGTTTTTTAACTTCTTCTTCAGGATTTTCAATATCGACGAACTTATAAAAAGTAAGTAATTTAAAGCTGGTAGTTTTTTGCATTTTATATAAATAATTTAGTACACGAAAGTATTATACAAAATTAAGAAAAAAAACAAAACTAATTGCATTGAAAGTAATTAATGTATTCAAAATGTTGTTCTTTTAACCCAAATAATTCATTAGCATAATTTTCTAATGCATTGCATTAGGAAATTATGTTGTTAACTATATGAAATATATTG
>JAPLFM010000087.1:0-451 GCA_026390675.1 Candidatus Kapaibacterium sp.
ACTTTTAATGTTCGCATAGAAAACTCTTTCTGATTTGTAAATAATTCTATTACAAATATACGAAATATTTCTTGTTATTCCTAATCTTGTTGTACTTTTGGTATAAACGATATGGGCATTCAATGCTTACAATTGATTCAAATACTGTATTTCTTTTTGGTGGAGTTAACAAACATAGAGATGACTTCCAACGTGAAGTCTGGTATTTTGATATTAAGCAAAAAGAATGGATATTAACACTTAAAGACACAAGTAATTCTCCTCCAGAAATGATTTGGTGGCCAATGTGTAAGATTTCTACAGATACCATAATAACTTATGGATATGATTCAGAATGTTGTTTCTATCATTTTTATTTTGATTTAAAAAATCAAAAATGGATTAAAGATAATCGTTTCCATAATATGCAACCAAGAACTGGTAATAGATTTGTTGATATAAATAATGAATA
>JAPLFM010000087.1:557-1817 GCA_026390675.1 Candidatus Kapaibacterium sp.
TAATGAAAATAATTGGTTTGATATAACACCTGAATATAGACCTAAAGGTCGCAACTGGCATTCAGTGGCTCAGCTAAATGATTCAACTTTTATATTGTTTAGTGGAAACGCAATATGCACTCTCAGTTCATATCAAGATAATGACACTTGGCTTTTACATTTCAAGAAGAATCAAACTGAAGTTGATGAAAATGAGAATATTGTTCAAAATATTAATTTTAAAGATACAAAAGAAGAAGTAACTTTAGATGGCTTAATAATAAATTCTGAAGTTCAAATTTATAACTTGTTGGGGATATTACAAAATGCATTTAAAGTTAGTGGTAATATTTTGAAACTAAATAAATCAGACTTTGAAAAAGGAATCTATTTTATAAAAGCAAACTCAAATGGTAATTTTACAAATTATAAGTTTGTTGGGCAGAAGTAATAAATACATACTAGATTATAGCTATTAAATTTTTTCAATAGACTCAAAAAAATCAATTCTTTTACTTCTATAAGAATTGATTTTTAGTTAATTTTGAATTTTAGAAATGAAACAATTTAGAAATGGAATATCCTAAAAACTTTGATTTTAATTTAGCGAATGACACTTGGTATCAAACATGGAAAGAAAACCATATTTTTGATGCTAATAATAAATCTGAAAAAAAGCCTTACTCAATTTTAATGCCTCCTCCTAATGTAACTGGTATTCTACATTTTGGTCACGTACTCAATCATACTCTTCAAGATTTGTACATTCGTCAAAAGCGTATGCAAGGATATGAAGTTTGCTGGTTTCCCGGCTTAGATCATGCAGGTATTGCTACACAATCAAGAGTAGAGAAAGAACTTAAAACTACTGTAAATCTAACTCGATATGACTTAGGAAGAGATAAATTTTTAGAAAGAGTTTGGCAATGGAAAGATAAATATGGAAATATTATTTTAAACCAATTAGAAAAGCTTGGGGTTTCTTGTGATTGGGATCGAACTTTGTTTACTATGGACGAAAGTGCTTCCAAAGCTGTAAGTGAAGTATTCATTAAGCTTTTTGATGAAGGCTTAATTTACAAAGGTAAAAGAATTATCAATTGGTCTCCACTTGCTCAAACTGCACTATCTGATGAAGAAGTTGAGTTTAGAGAAGTGAATGAACACTTTTTCACAATGAGATATTATGTCGAAGATGGAAAAGATTATCTTAAAGTTGCAACTGTTCGTCCAGAAACAATTTATGGTGATGTGGCAATTGCTGTAAACCCAAATGATGAA
>JAPLFM010000032.1 GCA_026390675.1 Candidatus Kapaibacterium sp.
GGTAGATATTCCAACAGTATCAGATTGGTGGCCCAAAGCTTATCCCGAACCAATTTATAGAGAATTTGTTGAAGAAGAATGGATTCGCAGATTAAATAAAGCTAGAGATGAAAATACTGAGTTTGAGCCTTTAGAAGTTACCATTTGTTGCAAGGATGGTACATACAAGACTGTAATTGCTCAAGCAGGATCTTTGAGTGAGACATTTCAGGGTACGCATTTAGTAATTTTGTATGATATTTCAGAGCTTAAGAAAACTGAAATTGAATTAATTAAGGCAAAAGATAAAGCCGAAGAAAGTGATAGACTGAAATCTTCTTTTTTAGCCAATATGAGCCACGAAATCCGAACACCAATGAATGGTATATTAGGCTTTACAAATCTTCTTAAAGAACCTAACTTAGATGGTGATGATAAAGATGATTTTATAGATATGATAGAAAGAAGTGGTGCAAGGATGTTAAGCACTATCAATGATGTAATTGATGTTTCTAAAATTGAAGCAGGATTAATTGAGGTATCTATTTCTAATACAAATATTAATGAACAAATTGAAGATAGGTATGCTTTCTTCTTACTTGAAACAAATCACAAAGGCTTAACTTTAACTTATCATTGTCCTTTAAATTCAGATGATGCAATTATCAAAACTGATAATGACAAACTTTATGCAATTTTAACAAATTTAATCAAAAATGCAATTAAATTTACAAGTGAAGGGTCTATAGACTTTGGATATGAATTAAAATCAGATTTTATTGAATTTTATGTCAAAGATACTGGCGATGGAATTGATAAAGAAAAGCTGGAATTAATCTTTGAACGATTTAGACAGGGTAGCGAATCACTTACTCGTGATTATGAAGGCTCTGGTTTGGGCTTAACTATTACCAAAGCTTATGTTCAAATGTTAGGTGGTAAAATTTGGCTTAAAAGTGAATTAGGCAAGGGAACTGAATTTTATTTTACAATTCCTTATGTAAATGTTAAAAAAAATATAAACACAAATATAAATATTATGAAAATACATGCTTTCGAAAAAGATTTCAGAAAATTAAATATATTAATTGCTGAAGATGATGAAACTTCTCAGATTCTACTTACAATGACTCTTAAAAACCATACTGGCAATTTGATAATTGCTAGAAATGGAGTGCAAGCAGTAGAGGCTTGTCGCAACCATCCTGACTTAGATGTAATTTTAATGGATATTAAAATGCCAATAATGAATGGTTATGAAGCAACAAAAAAAATAAGAGAATTCAATAAAGATATACTAATAATTGGGCAATCTGCTTTTGCACTTACTGGAGATAAAGAATTAGCATTATCAGTAGGATTAAACGAATATATGACAAAACCATTAGATATATATTCATTAATAGAAATGCTTTACAAATACTTTAAAGATTAGAGTAGATTATTTTTTAACTCTACTCAATGAATCTTTTTTTGCTTTCTCTTTCTTAAGCTTTTCAGCTTTTTTGTCTAATTTGCTTTGCCTTTTTTCTAAAGCATTATGTTTGTTATTATTTTGACTTTTTTCATTTTTTTTATTTTCTTTGGCTGGTGATGAACTATTAGTTTTAATATTCCCAGCAAAAAGCAATGTGAAATTGAAAATAAAAATAAGTATTAAATTATATGTGAGTTTCATTTTATTTTTTTTATATTATTTTAAAATATTATTTAAATATACTTAGTGCTGTATGAGTATCTTCAACTTCAACAATTAGTTTTTTGAAATTTTCATCTGAAAGTTCTATAACAATCGAATTATTAATATTCACAACATCCCAAAAAATTTTATCACCATCTTTATAAAATGAGCCAGCAGTTAAAAAAGATGTTATGCTTGTGCCTAATAATTTCCAACCTTTCCACCAAGAATTCTCCTCTTCACAATGAGATCGAACATTAACAATGTGTTCTTTAGGAATTACAAGTTGGCTTTTGAAAGCCCAAAGTTTATGAAGACCAATTACTTCAAAAACAAAATTATTTTCTTCTTTTTTGATTTGTACCATAAGTAATTTCCTTTAATTATTAATTATTAATAAGCACATCCAAGCAAAGTCGGAATTGTTATTATTTAAAGCTATTTTAGCTGTTTTCTCGAAATAGTATTTTGAATTAATATTGTTTTGGTTTTTGAAATTCAAAGCACAATTAAGCATTGATTTATAATCATTTGCTCTTTCAAATCTTTCAAATACATAGTCATTTGCTTCAATTACAGTTAAGTTTTTAATTTCATTTTCAAAATTATTTAATTGTGGTAGTTCATCTCTTAAAGCAAGCTGAGCCAAATTATTAGCTGAAAGTATATGAGATTCTTTTATAAATAGTGGTAACCCATCAAATCCTATACCTTTAATTAATCCCGGCTTTTTAATTTCAAATATTGCATTACCACTTGCTCGAGTATAATACTCTCCACCATTTCTTGCACACAAATCTAATAAGTTTGGATCAATCTTACCATCAACTAATATATCTTCTGAAATATGATATTTTACTACCTCGCAAATCACAAGATTGCCAGAACCAGCTTTTCCACCCAATTCAACTATTTGCATAAGTTTACATTCCATTTGAAATGGAGATTCTTTCACTCTTTTGGGTTTTACTAGATGTGAATCTAAAGTTGTAAAACCAGCTTTTACAAATTCATCAATATTAGAATCGTACTCGCAAGATGCAAGATTTATTTGCTCTATCATCGAATGAGTAACAGCGTGAACAACACATTCACCACTTGATTTGATATTTTCAAAAGTATCTTTTGTTTTACCAGTTCTGCCACTAATAGCAGGAGAGAAGGCAATAACAGGTGGATTGGCACCAAAAGCATTAAAAAAAGAAAATGGAGATAAATTGTTAATCCCATCCTGTGAAATTGTCGAAACAAACGCAATAGGTCTTGGAGAAACTCCACCTAAAAGATATTGATGTGCCTGAGCTACTGTCAGGTCTTTTGGTTCTACTGAATACATATTTTTTTGTTTTGTTTGTATTAAAAAGGAAAACTCAACCCAAATCTACCATTACATTTGGCTCACAAGCTACATCAAAATTAACAGAACTTGATATAAAGCAATGCTCGTGTGCTTTGTCATGTAATTCTATTGCTTTTAATATCATTGAGCTATCTTTTACAATTACAGTAGGTCTAAGTGTAACTAAAGTGAACTTACCTTTACCACCTTCTACTATTTCCATATCTCCATCAGCATCATCTGTATATTTCTCAACTACAACTCCAGCATCAGCACACAAATGCAAATACCAAAGCATGTGGCAGCTTGATAGAGCTTGAATTAGGAATTCCTCTGGATTATATTTCTTACCATTACCATTGAATATAGGGTCTGAAGAGCCTTCTATAATATGATTTTTGTCGCCAACAATATTGAAATCTCTGGAATATGTTGTGTAGGAATCTGTACCAGTTCCTAAATTCCCTTTCCATTCCAAATTTGCTTTAAAGTTATGTTTTTTTGACATTATATTTTGATTATTAACTGTTTATTTATGAATTAACGTAAAAAAGATGTTTTAAGTATTTATACAAACAAAAAATAATATTATTCATTTTAAATCGTTACATTGATGACAAATAATTAGGTGTTCTTATGGTTGACATGTATTACAGATTTACTAGTGATGAAGAGCCGAGTGAAGAGCAATTAAAAACTCTAATGTCTGAAGTAACTATAGATGTAATTGAACAATCTATTATTTCTAAACAAGTTTTAGAGAAATTAATTTCAGTAGCATTAGAAAAAGCAAAAGAGGAAAATGTACTTGGAAGAATTTAAACCAAAATTAGTTATAATTGCTGGTCCAAATGGTTCAGGTAAAACTTCTTTAACTTATAAGATTTTAAGACATAATTGGATTGAAGGATGCACATACATAAATCCAGATTCAATAGCACAAGATATGTTTGGAGATTGGAATTCCAATGAATCTGTTTTAAAAGCAGCACAGTATTCTACTAACTTAAGAGAAGAACTTTTAACAAATAATCAAAGCATGTTATTAGAAACAGTGTTATCATCTGATGAAAAAGTGAATTTTATAGGCAGAGCAATAAATAAAGGTTATTTTGTTAGACTTTTTTTTGTTGGTACTGATTCGCCAATAATAAATGCTTCTAGAATTGCAAAAAGAGTTTTAAACGGAGGACATGATGTTCCTATTACAAAAATAATAAGTAGATATAGCAAATCTATTGCAAATTGTAATATAATATCTACCAAAGTTGACAGATTGTATGTTTATGATAACTCAGTTGATAATGTTGACCCTATTTTACTATTTAGAATGAATTCTGGCAAGACTGAAAAGATATATAACAAAATTAATTCATGGGCTTTAAATATTTTAGACAAGAACTAAATTATATTTTCTTCTTTTCTAAAATACTAACATTCGCATCTGATAAAACTACTCTATTTGTTAATTTTCCTAAGCCAGTAACTTCCAAATCAAATGAATCACCTGGCTTTATCCAAACAGGAGTAAAGCTCTCTCCTTTTTCTTTTGCTTCTCTTGCCCAAGTACCATTCAATTCCATATAGCAACCTGTACCAACTGTTCCTGAACCAATTACATCACCAGGATAAATTTCTGCACCATAGCTCACTCTTTCTATAATTTCAGCAAAAGTCCAAGTCATATCTTTTGTATTACCTAAAGAAACTTGTTTTCCATTATGAAATGCTTTCATTTCCAAATCATATTGATTTCCAAATTCAGTTTCAGTTTTAAATTCAACAAGCTCATCAGTAGTAACAAGCCAAGGACCGATAGTTGTAGCAAAATCTTTTCCTTTTGCAGGACCTAAATTTAAAAGCATTTCTTCCATTTGCAATGTTCGAGCAGACCAATCATTCATTATAGTAAAGCCAGCAATGTATTTATCAGCATCTTTAGAACTTACATTCTTTCCTTTTTTGCCTATAACTACAGCCCATTCCAATTCAAAATCTAATTTTTCAAGATGATCTTTTTCAATTGATATATCGCCTTCGCCAAAAACAGCATTATGATTTGTGAAGTAAAAGATGGGATATTGGTCAAATTCAGCTATCATATCCACTCCACGATTTCGTCTTGCTGAAGCAACATGCTGACGGAAGGCATAACCATCTCTGCACGAAGTTGGATGAGGCACAGGTGCAAGCATTTTAATAATTTGACTTTCACCAATCAGATTATCATTTTTAATATAATCTTCTACTTTTTTAGCACTCAACAAATATGTATCAAAAGACTTTAACATATCTGCCATAGTATGAGGCAATTCAATTCCTAATTTTGAAGCTTTCTTAGCCAAGTCATAAATGTTGTTATTAAAATAGATGCCTAATCTTTCTTCATTATTTGAATTTATAAACGATACAAATTTCATTTTTTAATTTTATATTAGTTGTTTAAAATATTTAATACAAAAATAAGAAATTAAAATGAGAATCTTGCTTGTGGGTTTGTTTGGTTTAATTATTTTCAAAAAAACAATAACAGTTTTACGATTGCGTTAATTTTGGAAAACAATTTGGAAAATATGAAAATATATACTAAAACTGGTGATGATGGCACTACTGGACTTTTTAATGGAGAGCGAGTAAAAAAATCAAATGAAAGAGTTTGGCTTTATGGAACTGTTGATGAACTAAATGCTAGCATTGGTTTGGTTATGACTCATAATTTACCAAAAGAAATGCAGTCTGAATTTGTTACATTAAGCAACTTACTTTTTAACTTAGGCTCTGATTTGGCTACTCCGTTTCAGCCACCTGCCAAATTTGAAGTACCAAGAATAAGTGAAAATGAAATAATTTGGCTAGAATCTTTAATTGACAAATATGATGATTTGCTCGAACCATTAAATACTTTTATATTACCCGGTGGCACTCAAGCATCTGCATTTTTACATTTATCTAGAACAATTTGCAGAAGAGCTGAACGTATTGCAGTAGAACTTTCTCAAAGTGAAGATCTGGGGAACTATGCAATTAAATTTCTAAACAGACTTTCTGACTTTTTGTTCACAGCAAGTCGTATGGCAAACAAATTTGCTAATGTCAAAGATGTGAGTTGGGAAAAGTAGAGTATTTCTATTAACAATCTAAATGCTTATAATTACAAAATAAATTCTTAATTTTGTGATTATCAAATTTGAAATTAAAAAAATAAGAGTTGAATTATGTCTAGATATAAAGAATATCAGTATATTGAAGATTTAGGGAAATATGTTGGTCAAACTGTTACTTTAAATGGTTGGGTTTACAATACTCGTGGTAAAGGTAAGTTGCAATTTGTAATATTACGTGATGGTACTGGCATTGCTCAGTGTGTTGTTTTTAAAGATAATCTTTCAGAAGAAGGATTTGAAAGAGCAAAATCACTTACTCAAGAGTCATCTATCAAAGTAACAGGTGTGGTTGTAGCTTCAGATAAGGCTCCGGGTGGATTTGAGGTAGATGTTAGAGAGCTAGAAATCTATCAACTATCAATGGATTACCCTATCACTCCAAAAGATCATGGTGATGCTTTTTTATTAGAGAACCGTCACTTATGGTTAAGATCTTCACGTCAGCATGCTATTATGAGAGTAAGAGCAGCAATTGTAAAAGCTGTTCGTGATTTCTTCGATGGTAATGGGTTTAAGCTAATGGATTCGCCTATTCTTACTCCAAACGCTTGTGAAGGTACTTCTACTCTATTTGAAACAAAATATTTTGATTTGGGTAATGCATATCTTTCTCAATCTGGTCAACTATATGCTGAAGCCTCTGCTATGGCACTTGGCAAAGTTTATACTTTTGGACCTGTATTTAGAGCTGAGCAATCTAAAACTCGTAAACATTTAACTGAATTTTGGATGGTTGAGCCTGAAATGGCTTTCTTTGACTTGAATGATGATATGGATTTGGCTGAAGATATGGTTGAATATATTGTTCAGTATACTCTTAAGACTTGTAGAAAAGAGCTTGAAGTTTTAGAACGTGATATAAGCAAACTTGAATGTATCAAACGTCCATTTTACAGAATGAGTTATACTGATGCTGTTGGTTGGTTAAATGACAATAATATACCATTAATTAAAAAAATTGATAATAAAGATGTTGAATCTCCTTTCCCTTGGGGAGAAGATTTTGGCTCTACGCAAGAAGAAGCTATTATGGAGCAATTTGACAAACCTTGTATTATTCATAGATACCCTGCAGAAATAAAAACATTTTATATGAAACGAGATCCTGAAAATCCTAAAGTTGCTCTAGCAATGGATATGTTAGGTCCTGAAAAAGCTGGAGAATTAATTGGTGGCTCACAAAGAGAAGATAATTTTGATTGGCTTTTAGAAAGAATCAAACATGAAGAATTGCCTGAAGCTGAATTTCAATGGTATTTGGATCTTAGAAAGTATGGTTCAGTTCCTCACTCTGGTTTTGGTTTAGGAATTGAAAGAATGGTAAAATGGATAACTGGTGCTAAACATATTAGAGAAGTAATTCCTATGCCTCGTATGATTACACGTATTGTTCCATAATAGAATTCAAACAGTTTTAAATTAAAAAAAGACAGGGAACAACCCTGTCTTTTTTTTTAATCTCTCACAAATACATTTTATTTAACCCAAATAATTCATTAGAAAATATTATTCATATTTAACAGGTAATGTAAATTGTCTAGAATTATCCCATTATCCAAGAAACCATTTCCTTCGTTTTGGATCTAAAGATAATTTCAATATTTTAGAATTTCCTTTTTTTATTATAAATGAACCTATATTAAATAGTTTGAATCTCAAGGTAGATAGCATATTAAATTTGTCACTTCTAATTACAGCATGTTTGAACA
>JAPLFM010000242.1 GCA_026390675.1 Candidatus Kapaibacterium sp.
TTATCACAATTGCATCAGTTGCGTGGAAGGGTTGGGAGAGGTGGTGAGCAATCATATTGCATTTTGATGACTAAAGATCATTTTGAATATCAACTCAAGAACAAATCTATTCCACTAGAGGAGAAGAAAGCTGCACTAATTAGACTTAAAACAATGGAAGATACAACAGATGGTTTTCAAATTGCAGAGGTTGATTTGAAACTACGAGGTCCTGGAGATATGCTTGGTACTAAGCAAGCTGGCTTACCAGAATTTAAGTTTGCTGACATAGTAAAAGATGCAGATATAATGCAAGAAGCTAGAAACTTAGCTCTAGAAATCTTAAAAAATGATCCAAAACTAAAAGCTACCGAAAATGCAGTAATAAGAAAATTCTTTATACGACGAAAGAAGCAAGGCAAAGGTACCTTTTACGATATTGCGTAAGGTAATGATTAATGTTAAATTATTAATTATTAATGGTTGTTGCATTTAATATTTGTATTTTGTCTTTCGCTGGCGAAGGTGTCTTGCTCGCAAGACGGAAGCGGTTTTTGCATTCAGTAGCACAGACATTCTTGTCTGTGTCTGTCATTACAACTATAATAAGAACAAAATACATCCTACAATCCACTAAAGCTGTCTATATCTATATTAAATCTAACGTTGTTATTTTTTAGATTCTTTTCATATTTTTCTTTTACTTTTGCTAATACTAAATGAGTTTTTTTATTAGACTTATCAAGTTCTTTATTTGATTTCAAAATAACTACTCGTCTAAATCTATTTTTTACTCTTCCAATTGCTGGAATTGTTGGTTTGAATTTAATAAGAAAGTCAGTTTCTGGAATGCAGTTGTAAATATAATCAGCATGTTTTACGCATAAATTCTCATCTTCTGAGCTTATCTCTAATTTGATAAATCTAAAGAATGGTGGGTAATTCAAAGCTTTTCTATGTTCAATTTCACTTATATAAAACTTCTCGAAATTATGCTCTTGAGCACATTCCAGCACAAAATGATTTGGATTATTGCTCTGAAAAATCACCTCTCCTTTCATCTCTTGGCTTCCTCCTGCTCTACCAGCTACTTGAGTAAGAAGTTGGAATGTTCGCTCTCCAGCCCTAAAATCTTGCATATAAAGTTGAATGTCAGTATTAACAACCCCAACCAATGTTACTCGTTGAATATCCAATCCCTTAGCAAGCATTTGAGTACCTACCAAAATATCAATCTTTCCTTCTTTAAATTTATTTAATATCTTTCGGTTTGAGTTTAATTTCTCTGTCGAATCCAAATCAAGCCTATCTATATTTACTTCCATATTTTTAGAAGTGTAATATTCTTCAAGCTCTTTTTCAATCATTTGAGTTCCAATTCCAACTTCCTTAAGTTCTTTATTTCCACATACTTTGCAAGTTATGTTAAAAGTTTCTGAATATCCACAATAGTGGCAAATCAGTTTGTTTTTAGCTTTGTGAAAAGTAAGAGTAACATCACAATATTTGCATTGAGGAACATTACCACAATCAAAACATTCTACAAAAGATGCAAATCCTCTTCTATTTTGAAGTAATATTACTCCTTTCTTCTTTTTGATTTGCTCATTGATTTTACCCATCATCATATTGCTTATACCAGCAACTTCAATCTGCCCTTTCTTTTTACTATCTATCAAATCTACTATTTCTATCAATGGAAGAGTGGCATTATCAGCTCTTTTTTCTAATTTATGAAGAATATATCTTCCACTCAATGCATTATAATAACTTTCCATAGAAGGTGTGGCAGAGCCTAAAATAATAGTGCAGTTCTCTAACCCAGCCCTAACAATAGCCGAATCTCTACCATTATATTTGGGATTTGGCGAATCTTGTTTGTAACTGCTATCGTGCTCTTCATCTACTATAATTACTCCCAAATTCTCTAATGGAGCAAAAAGTGCTGACCTTGCTCCAATTACAATCTGAGTTTCACCACGTTTGATTTTTATCCATTCGTTAAATCTTTCATACTCACTCATTTTACTATGTAATATAGCAACTTTATCAGGAAAAATGAACTGAAATCTATCTGTAAGCTGAGGAGTTAATGCAATCTCTGGCACTAATAAAAGAGCAGTTTTGCCTAATGCAACGCACTCTTTGATTACATCAGAATAGATAAGAGTTTTTCCACTTCCTGTTACTCCAAATATCAAATTAATATTATGTTTTTGAGAGTGTAAATCTTTTTTAATATCTTCAGCAATTTCATTCTGTTCTATGTTTAATTCAAATTCTGATTCATCTTTACTAAAAACTTTGTCTTTAAATACATTAGTAAGTATTTTCTCTATCTCAATGATTTCAAAGTAATTGTCATCAGCTAATTTTTTAATCAAACTTCGATTTAAATCTTTATTAAGTGTTTCCAATCTAATCAAATCATTTGATTCATAAAACAAATCTAAAAGTTTGATTAACAAAGCATATTGTGCTTTTCTTTTTGATTCTAATTTACTTAACTTGGTTTCAAATTCAATAGAGTTAATCAAATTAGTATCAAATTTAATAGCTTTTTCATTTCTAACTTTGATTGTTTCAGCAGTTTCTTCCCAAAAGTCAATCAAGCCAGCAATTTTCAATGATTCTAATTGTGAATTTGATATTTTCAGACCTAATTCTTTTTCAACTGTATTTTTTGATATAGCTTTCTCAAATTGATTAAGATATGACACAATCTTAAACTGATTTTTAGCTCTACGTTCTAAAATATTGAAATCATAATCACTTGCAACAATTCCTTGAAGTATTATTTTAGACTTAACTGTCATTCCTTGAGGTAAAAATGCCTTTAAAGTTTCACCCAAACTTGCAAAATAATATTCAGATATCCATTTTGCTAATTCCAAAAGTTCTTTTGAAAATATTGGACTTTCATCAATAATTTCTATTACAGGCTTTAACTCATCTATACTTTCTCTTTTGCCCACTCCAACAATAAATCCAGTCATTTGCTTATTATTAAAGTCCACCAATGCACGCTTTCCAATTTGTGAAATAAAATCTATATCTTCTTCATAATAATAAGAAAATATTTGATTTAGATTAAGTGGAATTGCTATTTCAAAAGTTTGAATCAAAGTAAAATTATTTGTTTTAAAAATTATATTTGAAAAAATACGTTTATTACATTCTAATTTAACACTACTTATGATTTGAAAATAATTTTTAGTATTAACATTTAAACAAAATCAAATATTATGAAAAAATTAAGCATATTATTACTTTCTTTTGTAATTTTCCAAACAGCATTAATTGCAAGTGATGATATATCTAATTCAAGAAAAAACGCAATTACTAATGCCATCAAAAAAGCCTCTCCTGCAATAGTTGGTATAAACGTAACTGAAACAAAACAAGTAGTTTACCAAGATCCCATGTTCGATTTTATTGACCCTCGTATGAGACAATTTTTTCCTGAATTTAATAGACAAAGAACTCAAAATTACGAAATTAAAGGATTAGGAACTGGTTTTATAATTTCTAGTGATGGATATATTCTTACTAATCATCACGTAGCAGGAAATGCAAATAAAGTGGTTGTTACAACTACAGAAGGCAAAGAATATGATGCAAAAATTATTGGTTCTGATGCAATTAGTGATGTTGCTCTATTGAAAATTGAGGCGAAAGACTTACCATATCTAAAACTAGGTAATTCTGATAATGTGCTTATTGGCGAATGGGCTATTGCTTTTGGCAATCCTTTTGGGCTATTTGATGTTAATGCAAAACCTACTGTAACAGTTGGAGTCATTTCAAATAGTGGAGTAAATTTCATTCATCAAGAAACTGGTGTGATAAGAGTTTATCGCAATATGCTCCAAACTGATGCCGCAATTAGCTCTGGTAATTCAGGAGGACCACTTTTGAATGCTGATGGCGAAGTAATTGGTATGAATACAGTTATATTCTCTACTGCCAATAGTAATGCTGGCTCTGGAAGTATTGGAATTGGATATTCAATTCCAATAAATAGAGTAAAACAAACTTATGAAAAAATCAAAGAACATAAAGAAATCAAAAGAGATTTTGATACTGGAATTGATATTAGAGAAATTGATGACCAAGTGGCAAAGTATTTAGGAATTAAGAAAACTCGTGGTGTAGTTATTTTTGCAATCAGCCGAAATGCAGCAGGAGACGAAGCTGGACTTGAACCCGGTGATATTATTTTGGAGGTAGATGGAGAGAAAATACTTCGCTCCGAAGACTTAATGGTAATAATAAAAGATGGTGAAACAGGGCAAAAACTTAATTTCAAAATTTCTAGAGATGGTGAGATTTTAAACAAAACAGTTGAATTGAAAAATACAATCAAAGGCGATAGAAGTGGTAGAAGAAAATAAAATAAGTCATCTTTATACAGAACATTTAGTAAAGAAATATGGTCAAAGGACTGTTGTTAATGATGTTTCTCTTGATGTAAAACAAGGAGAAATAGTTGGTTTACTTGGTCCGAATGGGGCTGGCAAAACAACTTCATTTTATATGATTGTAGGAATGGTAAACCCATCTAAAGGAAAAGTTCTGCTTGATGGTAAGGAAATCACAAATAAGGCTATGTTTAAGCGTGCTAGGCTTGGTTTGAGTTATTTACCACAAGAACCATCAATCTTTCGTAAAATGTCAGTAGAAAACAATATAATGGCTATTTTACAACTTCAAAAATTAAATAGAAAAGAAAGAAAAGCCAAACTTGAGGAATTGCTTGAAGATTTTCATATTACTCATATTCGCAAAAGCAAAGGATATATGCTTTCTGGTGGTGAAAGACGTAGATGTGAAATAGCTCGCACGCTTGCTTCTAATCCAAAATTTATACTTCTTGATGAGCCTTTTGCTGGCATTGACCCAATTGCTGTTGAAGATATTATGCACATAATTTTCAAACTTAGAAACAAAGGTATTGGAATACTTATCACAGATCATAATGTACACGAAACCCTTTCTATCACCGACAAAGCATATATACTTATTGATGGACAAATCTATATTTCAGGCACTGCCGAAGAAATAGCTAATAATGCTGAAGTTCGTCGTCGTTACCTTGGCGAAACTTTCAAATTAGAAAGATATAGTGGTGAAGGGTAATGGAAGAAAAAATTAATTTTAATAAAATATCGCATCTATCATTATTTTCTTTAATGATTTTTTGTATTCCACCTATTCATTTATATTTAGTTTTATTAAATTTTTTGTTTATGAGTGAAATTTTACAATCAAATGATGTTTTTGTAATTAGTTTTACAAATTTTATTGTATCAATATTTATTATCCTATTTTTGATTAAATCAAATAATAAAATCATAAGAAGTTTATTAACGTTCCTATTATATTTATTTTTATTAGAACCGTTTTTTTGAGTTTCCTATTTTTTATATAAAACAGATACAATGATAATTTATTATTTAATAAATATTTTGGTTTTTGGTGGATTATTATTTTCTATTGATTATTATAAATCGATAAATATTGATAAACAAAATATGTTTGAAGAAGAAAATGGAAATCATTATTTTTAAAAATTCGAATTTATATTTTAGGAAAAGAACTTGATAAAGTCTTTCAAATCAGCATTTATTATAAACTCAATTACTTATTTGTTGTTAGTATTTCTAATGATTTTGAATGTTTTAGATAAATGTAATGGAAATTTTGTTTATTCATTGGATGATGCATATATTCATTTATCAATCGCAAAAAATCTAGCTTTTCATAATGTTTGGGGAGTTTCAAATTTTGAATTTAGTTCAGCTTCATCTTCTCCAGCATATACTTTACTTTTATCTTTTGTTATAAATTTGGTAGGTAATAATCAACTTCTACCTTTAATTCTAAATGTTTTAGCAAGCTTACTTTGTTTTTTTGAATTAAAAAATATTTCAAGAATCTTAGGGTTTACTCCTAAATTGTATTTACTATTAGGGTTGATTTTAAACATTGTTTTACCATTCTACTACTTAACTTTTCAAGGCATGGAACATATTTTCCAATGCTACTTTTTACTTTTGTTTTTGAAGTTTTCATTAAATTTATTAAATAAATCAAATGATAAATTTGACAAAAATTCTATATTAACTTTACTTTTTGGAGCCTTATCAGTAAGTTTTAGATATGAAAGTATCTTTTTTATTTTGCCAATATGCATTATATTACTTTATCAACAAAAGTATGTAAACTCTATAATTATTTTTATATTATCCATACTTCCAATATTGATATTTGGTTTGTTCTTTATTTCAAAAGGTGGGTTCTTTTTACCTTATTCAATTTTAGCAAAAAGTAACGGCTTTAGTTTAAGTCCTGATAAATTATTGTTTTATTTTCAAAACATGTTTTTTCAGTTTAAAAAAAATCCATTAATTCTTTCATTAATATCAATCAATTTATATATTTTATTGAAAGATATTCAAAGTAAATCTTTCAATAATGAGATTAAGAATTTTGTATTATTAAATTTAGCAATAATAATATCAATAAGCTTACATACATTTTTAGCAAGTATTTTGTATCAGTTTCGATATGAAGCTTATCTTGTTTTAATTGACACTTTGATTATCTTTCATAGAATTATATTTGATAAGCTATCTAATCATTTAACAAAAACAATTCTGTTCAAATTATTGATTTTGTCAACTTTTTGTTTTTTAGGGCTAAGAGTTTATAAAACCGTAAACTTTGCCATATTTTCATCTCAAAATATATTTGAACAACAAATTCAGATGTCTAAATTTATTAATACATATTATCAAAACAGTGTTATTTATGCAAATGATATAGGTGCAATAAGTTTTTTTAACAATTTTAAATTAATAGACTTAGCGGGATTATCTAATAAAGAAATTTGTTTAAACATAAGTGAAAATAATAAAAGAAGAATTATGTATAAACCAAATTTAACACAAATAGAAAATAATAGAATAAAATTGTATGATTCAATAAATTCTTTTAATAATGGTAATGGAATTGCTATTACTTACAAAAATTGGTATCCAAGAGTACTACCAAAGTCTTGGATAGAATGTGGCACTTGGACTCTTGAAAACAATATTGCTTGTGGTGATAAAACTGTAACATTTTACGCTTGTAGCATAAATGAAAAAGTTAGGTTGTTAAATTCATTGAAAGAATTTTCGAAAACATTACCTATTTCAGTAATTCAGGAAGGAATTTATTTAAAAAACTAAGCTCTTGGATGATACATTCTATGTACTTCTTTAATAAAATCATTACTAACATGAGTATAAATTTGTGTTGTTGAAATATCAGAATGACCTAACATTTCTTGAACTGCACGAAGGTCAGCACCACCTTCTAATAGGTGAGTAGCAAATGAATGTCTGAAAGTATGAGGGTGAACTTCTTTTTCGATTTTAGCAAGCTTTGTATATTTGTCAATAAATTTCCATACACCCATACGAGAAAGTTTACTACCTCTTTGGTTTAAAAACAAAATATCATCAGTTGAACTAAACATTTTTACAAAGTGAGGTCTTGATTTAGTCCTATATTCTTCAATCCAAAAGATTGCTGATTCGCCAATTGGTACTATTCTTTCTTTACTTCCTTTTCCAAAGATTCTAATTATTTCTTGATCTAAAATCAAGTCTTTATTTGTAAGGTTTATCAATTCGGAAACACGTAAGCCACATGCATACATAACTTCCAATATTGATCTATCTCTTATTCCAGCATTGGTTTCGACATCAGGTTGTTTGATAATTTTGTCTATTTCATCTATATTTAAAGTATCAGGAAGCTTGCGAGATAGCTTTGGAAGGTCAATCATTTCAGTTATATCATCTTCAATTTTTTTTTCACCAAGTAGATATTTGAAAAATGACCTAATTGCTGATAGATACCTTGCTCTACTTGTTGTGCCAATTCCAAATTCAGCCAATATTGTCAGAAATTCAGATAGCAACTCTTTAGAAACAGAGTTAAACTTAACTATTTCTTTAGAATAAACAAATTCTGCAAACTTTGTAATATCATGTAGATATGAAACTTTAGTATTTAAAGCCAAACCTTTTTCAAGCGAAATATAGCTAATAAATTCTTTAATTTCTTTACTTAAACTTCTAGGTAATTCAAAGCTCAAATTAGTTTTAATTTTTGACAATTGTTTTATACTCAGTTCTTTGATGATGTATTCCATTTAAAGTTTTTGAAAGTGTTTCAGCAACAATTTTTAATTCATTAGTAGTTATATCACATTCATCAAATTGACCTTCATTGAACTTGTCTCTAATTATAGTATTAACCATTTCTACTAATTGTTCATTTGATTTGTTACCCAATCTAGATATTGCTTCTGCAGTATCACAAATCATCACAATAGCAGCTTCCTTAGAATTTGGTTTTGGTCCAGGATATTTAAAATCTTCTTCATTTATAGTTTCACCTTTTGATTGTTCAATAGCTTTTGCATAAAAATGTTTTACAAGACTTGTTCCGTGATGCATGTAAATAATATCAATAATACGTTCAGGTAACTTGTGTTCTTTTGCAAGTTCAGCACCAAATGGTACATGATCAATAATAATTAATGCAGATTTTTTTGGAGAAATCAAATCATGCTTATTTCCCATATTTTCAAGTTGATTTTCACCAAAGTATTCAGGTCTTTCCATTTTACCAATATCATGAAAGTAAGAAGCAACTTTAACAAAAGTATGATTGACATTAATTGCGCTTGCACATCTTTCCGCTAACATAGCCAAAGATATAGAATGTTGGTATGTTCCAGGTGCAACTTCTCTTAATTTAACCATAAGTGGATGATCTAGATTATCAAATTCTTCTAATCTTAGATCAGTTGCAAAATTAGTAGATCTATCTATTAAAAATAAAAGTCCAAAAGTTATAAGAGGAGATAAAATAGCATTTACTGCAGTTAAGCTCAATTTATGAAGAATTAAATTCCAACTTGATGCTCTTTCAAATCCAAAGACTAAAATAGGTAATAAAAATCCAATAAAGATATAGAAAATAGATCTAAACATTTGAGTACGATTTTGAATATCTCTAACTGTATAGGCTGCTAATGTACCAGAAAATAACATTACAATAGCTGTTGTATAATCATTTCCTCTAATACCAGCAATCATTAAAGACATAGTTACTGTTGCATAAAAGCCTGTTCTAGAATCATAAACAATAGCTGTTAACATTGAAAAAGCAGGAAGGAAGATTAAATATTCAATAGGATATTCACTTGGTATTTCAATTGATAACCAAGAAAGAATAGATGTTATACAAGAATAGAACATAGTATCCCAAATTGGAAATTATCATTGAAAATCTTTTTACGAATATTATACAAGTAAATTAATATAAAAGAAAAAATTAAACATACATGTCCCAAACTTCCCAAATATCTTAAAAAATTGTTATTATTCTCACTTAGTTGATTTTTTGCAATTTGATAAGATTGAAGTTTTAAAGCAGTTACTTCATTTACTCTGTCACCATGTTTTACTATCAAATCACCTTTTTTAACAATACCAAAACTTCTCGCAATTGATTTTTTGTTTAAATCTCTTTCAAGTTCAGTCATATCTTTATTATAAATCAGGTTAGGATACCTCAAAGAAGCCAAAACTTCCTTAGCTAAAGCACAAGCATCAGGTTTTAATTTTGATTCTAAAAAACTTTTGCCATGTTCATTTAATAATTTATTATCAACTAAAGATTCTTTTTTAAAAATTGTTTGAAAATTTGGAAGTGAAAAAGCAATTATTTCTCTGTTTTTAATATTTTCAAAATCAATATCTATAATTCCACTTGAATAAGCCATTTTAACAAAATTGATAAGCTCAATTTTGATCTTTTGCTTAGAATCGCCTTGTCCGGAAATAGGTACTTTTTCTACTAATTCATATACACTTGTAGGAAAAAGATTATTGTTTTTTCCTAATTTTACACCAGAAAAAAGTTTTTCAATTTCTTTAATTACGTAAACCCCAGCATCATTTTTTTGATTAAAAACAAAAAGTGAGTTGTTTTCTGCATTTCTCAATTCTCTTTCAAAAGTATTTGTACTTTTATAAACTGGGAATGAAAATTCTGCAAATACAGGTTTGTTAGTCCAAGTGTATCCAGGCTCAAATCTAAATTCTGAGCTTTCAACAGACTGTTCATCTATTCTGAAAATAAAAAAGAAAGTGCATATAACAACTGAAATTCCAACAATTAGAAATCGTATTAAATTAGAATCTCTAAAATTTTTAGAAGCTAAAGGTTGTTTATTTTCACCTTCATTTTTAATCTTATCAAATAAAGTTTGTTTTGTTTTAGACATTTTTATAAATTATGTTTAATATTTAGTACAACAAAAATAACAAAAAAATAAATGGAATGTATATATTTACCAGATTTAAATGAAAATTCTAAAGAAATAATTGAAGATGAATCTCATCATTTAATGGTACTTAGAATTAAGAATGATCATAAGATAAATGCTACAAATGGTAAAGGTTTGTACTTTTGGGGTAGTATAAAACAAATTGGAAAATCTAATTTTATTTTTTTAGTTGAAAAATTAATAAACAATTTTGGTGAGAATAAAATTCATATCACTATTGGCATTGGTTTGTTAGAAAACAAAGATAGATTTGAATTACAAATTGAGAAAGCAATTGAATTTGGAGTAAATAGAATTATTCCTTTATATACAGATTTCAGCAGTAAAAAAAAGATAAATATTGAGAGATTAAAGACAAAAATTATTAGTGCTACTAAACAAACAAAAAGAAGTTTTTTAGCAGAAATAAGTGATCCTCAAAAACTAAAAGATCTTAAATTTGAAGAATTTCAAAAAATAATTTTAACTGATGAAAATGGTAATAATGACTTTGAACTAAAAACAGACTTAAATATATTAGTATTAATTGGTCCTGAAGGCGGTTTTTCTTCCAATGAAATTAATATAATAGATCTAAAAAAGAATGTATTGAAGGTAAATTTAGGCAATAGGAGATTAAGAGCTGAAACAGCTACTTTTTCAATATTAAGTAATATTAATAGTAAATTACAAAATTTTTCGTAAATTTGAATAATTAAATTAATTATAAAACCTCAATTTTAAAATATTATGGCAGCAGATTGGTTTAAATGCAAAGGAGATGTTTGGTGTGATTTATTCAAAATTAATTTGAATCATGAAACCTTAAAAATGACTGGAGTTTTTATTATTTGGATTGAAGATGGCAATTCAAGAAAAGTTTTAAGAGTTGGAAAAGGTGATATTGAAGATGAATTGACAAAATGTAAAAACGACATAGTAATGCAAGCTTTTATGCATAAAGGTTTAAAAGTTAGTTTTACACCTGTAATTGAATCTCAATGTAAATCAATTGAAGTTTATCTTTATAGAACTTTATCACCTACTGTTAATGGTAGTATTCCAAGCGGACTTCCAATTAAAATAAATCTTCCTTGGAAACAATATTAATTAAGTTAAACCAAAACCAATTTGGAATGTCTAATTAAAGAATATAATCATTCTGGTATCTAAATGGGAACATTAGCTTTGCTATATGAAAATGATAGTGAGATAATTAAAGAATATATTAACTCTAAAAGTGATAGAGCTGCTTCTGCTTTTGTTCGTAAATACCAAAAATTTGTTTATTCAACTTCGTTAAGATATTTAAATAATTATGATGATGCTGATGATATAACTCAAGAAGTATTTATTAAAGCTTTAAATAGTCTAGATAATTTTAGAGGTGAAAGTAATCTTAAAACTTGGTTATATAGGATTACTGTTAATCTTTGCTCTAATGCTTTAAAAAAAAGGAAATTATTAAACCTTATTACATTTAATAAAGATGATGATTATTTTGAAATTAGTTCAAGTGATGAAACTCCATCTCAAAGTCTTGAAACGAAAGAATTTGAAACAAGATTTTTGAAAATTTTAAATTCACTTCCTGAAAAGCAAAGAGAAACTTTTTATTTAAGATATTATGATGATTTGTCTTATGAAGAAATTTCAAATTTGATTGGTACAAGTATTGGTGGATTGAAAGCGAATTATTTTCAAGCTGTACAAAAAATTGCTAAAGAACTTAAAAGTGAAAAAAGTTAAACAAGGTAAATAAAATGAATAATAACGATGATTTCTTAAATAATAAACTCTCAAACAATGAAAAAGAGATTTTTGAAAGAAATATTTCAAATTTCCCAGACTTAGAAGCTGAGGTATTTGAAATAACAAAAGTTTTTAAAAAAGTTAGTAAATATGACTACAACAGTCTAATTCTTGATAGATCAAAGAACATTTCTATAAAGGTTTTAAATAAAAGCAATAAAAAAGGAATATGGGGTTCCAAATGGATTTGGAAAATTGCAGTACCAGTTTGTTTAATTATAGCATTAGGTTTTGCAATTGGAAGAAATTTTGATTTTGATATTTCATTAATAAATAAAAATGACAATGCAATTTTATCTCATAAACCTGTTTTAAAAACTTCAGAATCGAAAATCTTATTTAATGATTTAACTAATGAGGAGTTAAATGAATTTGTTGAAACAGATAATTTAACAAATCAACAAAGTAATAATGATATTGAAGCAGAAAAATTGATTACTGAATTTTTAAATAGTAATTATGAATTGACCAAAGAAAAATACAATACAGATTTTAACAACCAATTAGGCTTAATTAATAACCCAAATGTTATGATGAACGAGCTTAATGATTTATCAGAAGAAGAGTTCCAAATACTAATGGAATCAATGGAGGATGTAGAAATTGAATCTTAAAAGAATTGTGTTTTTTATATTAATTTTTACTTCTATTAGTATGTTTGCTGAACCTACTAATAGATTAAAAGAGAGAATAAAAACATTAAAAAAAGTAAAATTAATTGAGATTTTAGATTTATCTGAAGATAAATCTGAGAAGTTTATGATTAAATACAATACCTATCAATCTAAAATTGATAGTAAAAATATGGAAGTTGATAATGCAATTCAAGAATTAGAGACAGTTGCATCAAACAAAAATTCAAAGATTGAAATCATTAAATTGAAGACCAATCTTTTACAAAGAGTTCAAAATGAATTAGTATTTATAATTCAAGAAAAAGATAAAGAGATTAAGTCAATTTTAAATGAAGTTGAGTTTGCAAAATATCTAGTATTTGAAAGAAAATTTGCGAATGAATTAAGAAAAAGTTTGTTAAGATTGAATAAAAAAAGGTTTGAATAATTCTTTTACAAATAAATTTGTTGTATTCTTAATATTTTTTCATTAAGTTGCAAACTGAAACATAAACCTAAATTTCTTAGAAGTATTAGAAAGTGATTTTAACTCCTCAAAAATCATACTAAACCTAAGGAATTATACTAATGAAAAGTAGATTAATTGTCTTTGTCCAATTAATAATTGTACTGTCTTTTACTTATATATCAGCCAAAGATAATAATTTCCCATCATTGCCAAGTAATGCTCAATTAGAAGCATATACTGAGAATGAAGAATTATATGCTGAGAAATTGTTTGAATATTATAATTTAGCTGTTGAATATAATACACTTCTGAAAGAAAGAGAAGTAACTTCAAAATCTAAAATTAATGTTCCAAGTAATGAGGAATTAACTTCACCTGATATAAATACTTTCAAAAAGTATTATAAAATTGCTCAAGATTTAAAAAATCAATTTGATGCTATACCCCAAAATAGCACTATTTCTAAACTTAAGAAATATAGTAATGCAATAGATAGTTTAAGAACTGATAATGAAAGGTTAAAATCCGAAATTTATGATTTTTCATTAGATGTGAATAATGCTCAGTTTTATAAAAAACTAACTGACAAATTAATTGAAGAACATGCAAAAGATAAATTTATCGAAGATTCAATAAATTTAAATAGATTAGATAGGATGAAGAAAAGTTATGATAATTTAATAAAACTTTATACTGATTCTTATGCAACTTCTACAATAATGATGTCAACAGCTTTTTCTGGATCAAGAGTATATTTTGGAAGTTCATCGGTCAAAACTGATCCTGGGTTTAATCTTGGTTTGAATATAAATGCAGGACCAATCTTTGGATTTGGCAAAGTTATTGAAATATTTGGAAATTACACTAGTTTCAAGCTTAAATATTTTGAATCATTTACCAATATTCAAACAGAATATAATGCAAATATGTTTCATATTGGTGCCCAATATTTACTAAAAGATTTATTTAAGTTAGATGATTTTAAAGCTAATGTAACATTAGGGACTGGATTCTTTTTTGGAGATGCTCGCACACCAAATTTAAATGGCGAAAATTTGTCCTTCAAAGGAAATTTTCTAAAAGCTGAATTAAGTTTTAGAAATATAAATTATAATTTTCCACTTGAATTATTTATAAATTATACAGCTAATTCACATTCAAATGATTTGATTTTTGTATTACCAAATAGTAATTCTAGTATAACTAATCCAAGTAGTGAAATTTTGTCAATTGGTGCTAGATTTAATATCTGGCGAAGTATAGATAATTAATCAGGAAACAAAATGAAAAAAATAATTTTAATATTAATGTTAATTAGCATTTCAAATTTGAACGCATTTAACTCACAAACACTAAATCAGTCAATAAAATTTCTTAAATTAGGAAATACTCTAAGGGAAGCAGGAGATTACGAGAGCTCAAAAGATTATCTTGATAAAGGCTATAAACAAGTTAATAAGAGTAAAGATGGATATTGGTCTGCGATTGCTGATGAGTATTTAGGATATTATTATAGAGACTTATCAAAATCAAGATTAAATGAAAATAGAGAATATTTCAAAGCAATGGCTCTTGCTAAATTTGAAGTTGCTATGGAAAAATTTGAAAAATTAAAAAGAAATCAAGGTAAAGCTTCAATTGAAAAAATTAAATTAGAAATCAATAATCTTAAAAATAATGATTTAATAGACTATAAAGGTTTGTGGTTAAAAAATACATACTTCACTTATGATGAAAAAGGTTTAAAGAAAATTCCAGAAGATGTAAGTCCAAAAGCAACGTATCTTAGTTTGGTAAAAAATAAATTTAGTTCATTTCCAATGGAATTGTTAAAGCTTAAATCGATTGAATATATTGATTTATCTGACAACAAACTAAAAGAGCTTCCTAATTCAATAGAATATTTAATCAAACTTAAAGTTCTCAAACTAAAAAACAATAAATTAAAAGATTTACCTGAGGAAATATCATATCTACCAAACTTAAAATATCTTGATATTTCAAATAATGGTATTAAGAAAATTCCAGATTTTTTAGCAAAATGTAAAAATTTGGAAATTTTAGATTTAAGAAAAAACAATATCCCTTTTGAAGAACTTAAAAAGTTACTTCAAAAAATACCTAATACCCAAATTTTACATGAAAAATATATAATTGAAAGTGAAACTGGAGTTTTCCAAGAAGAAGATTCTAATGAATAATGCAGTTATTTTGATTATTTAATAACATTTTGTATTTTAATACGTTATTTTATATTATATTTAATTATTAAAATATACAATTATTTAAAAAGTTATGGTAAAAAAATTACTTGTTTTAGTCGTTATCAGCATTTTTTCTGTCATAGAAACTAATGCACAAAACTATGTAGGCATA